>WTHD01000408.1 GCA_011523265.1 Candidatus Binatota bacterium | reverse complement strand
CCTATCCCCTGGCCGAGACTGGTGAGGCGGCGTATCGGGTACACCATAATGCGCAGATTGGAAAAATCGGCGTGCTCTGCCTCGCCCCGGAAGAAGGGCTGGGCGTCACGGACGAGGAAGGCCGCGCGCGGCATATCGGGCAGATCAATTTGTACCGGAACGCCGTCAAGGGTGACTTCCGCCTGGTGAAGACCGAACCGTAATGGGGGAAAGCCCGGTTCATGCCTCGCATCACTATTCGTTCCGCCACTGCGGACGACGTGCCGCTCATCCTTGAGTTCATCAAGGCCCTGGCGCGATTTGAGAACGAGCCGGACGCGGTCAGGACCACGCCCGAAGACCTGCTGCGCGACGGCTTTGGCGAACGGCCTCAATTCGAGGTGCTGATTGCCGAACGCCATGAAAAGCCGGTGGGCTTTGCCCTGTTCTTTGCGACCTACTCCACCTGGGAGGGACGGCCGAGCCTGTATCTCGAAGACCTGTTTGTCACCGAGCCGGCGCGCAAACATGGAGTCGGGCGGGCGCTCATGGCAAAACTGGCCGCGATTTGTGTCGAACGCGGCTATCAGCGCCTGGAACTCCAGGTTTTGGACTGGAACCCCGCCCGCGAGTTCTACCATCGTTTGGGTATGGGTCACATGAACGAATGGCTGCCCTACCGGCTCAGCGGTCAAGCGCTGCACGCACTGGCGGCGGAGGTAAAACCCTCATAAGGGGCTCCTCGTCCGAATACGCGTGTAACCCAAATGTCTGGCTCAGGTGTCTCATACAGATAGAGGATGACTGCGTCCATGCTCGTCGGAGTTGGAATAGCTGAGATGGAAGCACTGCCGGCTGAACGTGAGGAGTGTTTCAGCGCGTTTGTCGCCCTTCAGCGTGACCGGGCGATGCGGCTGGCCTGGCGCTTGGTCGGCGGCGACGAAGCCGCGGCCGAAGATATCACCCAGGAAGCTTTTGTCAGGGCCTATCAGGCCCTGGACCGCTTTCGGGGCGAGGCGAGTCTCGAAACATGGTTCTATCGCATCCTCGTCCACCAGGCGCAGAATTATCGCCGCTGGCGGGCGGTGCGAACCCTCTGGCAGCGAGAAAGCGAAGCAGAGCCCGCTGATCCAACATCAGCCGTGCAGGGTGACCCTGGGCTGCGCCGGCGCATTGCTCAGGCTCTGGACCAACTCTCACGCCGGCAGCGCGAAGCCTTTGTGCTTGTTCATCTTGAGGGCTTTACGGTGCAGGAATGCGCCGATTTTTTGGGAAAACCGAGCGGGACCATTAAGAGTCATCTCCACCGCGCTCTGGTCAAACTGCGCGCGGAGTTGGCCGACCTGAACGAAGGCACGGGCGATGCAACGGAAACAGGAGGTGTTTAGTCATGCCCTCTTCAAATGAGCGTGAAGACCTCAGGCCCGACGAGCGGCGCTTTATTCGGCGCGTGGCCGAGCACTATACGCCCCAGCCACTCTCAGCGGCACGGCGGGCGGCGTTTGACCAAACGCTTGAAGAGCGGCTGACAGGCTCTGCCCGATCCCCTTTCCTGCGCCCCGCCAGTATTCTTATCCCCATTTGTGCAGCCTTGTTGCTATGGTTTGCGCTCCCTTCGCAACAGCCTCCCAGTCCGAACCTCAAAGTGCTCACTCCACCGTCAGCCCCAACACCGCTCGCGCAAGACACGACCTCTCACCCCACCCTCTTGGCGTATGCCTATTACCAATCAGAAGCAGAGACTGACTTTCTTCCCGCTGAATATATCGCCCTGGCTGAGGCTTTTGAGCTGCTGTAAACGGACCATGATGAGAAAGACCGGCCTCTTTATACTTGTAGCCGTGTTCACTCTGTGTGAATGGAGCGGCTGGATGGCTGGCGGCTGGGCACAGCCTCCAGGTCCGCCTATCCGTCATGCGCCTCATGGTCTGCGCCTTGAGCGCCTAGTCGAGGAGTTGGGGCTTGATGCGAAAACCCTGGTCCAGGTAGACGCCATCATTGACGCTTCCCGTGAGAAGAAGCGGACCCTGCGGCGTCAATTGCGTGAAGCGCGCAAGCAGATGCGCAGCCTGCTGGAAGCAGAAGAGCCCCAGGAAGCCGAACTGTTGGAACAGGCTGACCGTATTGGTGGCCTGCGAACGGAACTCCGTAAAGAGCAATTAAAGACCATGCTCCGCGTCCGCGCTCTGCTGAGCCCGGAACAACGCGCCAGGCTGCTCGAACGGCTCAATGAGGGCCCCCGGCACGGCCGGCGTGGTTTTGGTCGGCATCAGGACTTTCAGTCCGCCCCCCCATCGGACGCATCACAGTAACCCGGAATCCGTCCGCGCGTGTCTAATCAGATAAATACACGTACCCAAGGAGGTCGATTCATGACAAAAAGCAAGTGGATCATCGTCGGTGTCAGCGTGGTGAGCGCAGGATTTTTACTCGCCTCGCTCGTATCCGCCCGTCCCGGACACGGGCCCTCGGGTTGGGGCGGGCCGGGGTCCTTCCCCTTGCGGGTGTTGCGGCACCTGAACCTGAGCGAGACCCAGCAGGCCAGTATCGATACGATCAAGGAGAAACATCGAGAAAGCCTGACCGGTCTCAAAAAAGATCTGAGGGCGACCCGTCAAGAGATTCTGAACCGCCTCCTGGGAGAGTCGGACGTTGAAGCCGGTGACTTCACCGCCCTGCAAGCCGAGTTGAGCCGGCTTCACGCGGCCCTGCTTGAAGAATCGCTGACAATGGCCCTCGCCATCCGGGCCGAACTGACTCCGGCGCAACGTGCGGAAGCCGCAACCCGGCTTGAGGAGATGCGGGCGCGTTGGGCCGAGAAACGCGCCGAACGGCATCACGGGGAATGTGCCGAACGGCATCACGGGGAATGTGCCGAACGGCATAAAACGAAGGATAAGGACGGCTAACCGCCCGGCGCAATCAAGCAAAAGGGGCGCCCAGGGCGCCCCTTTTGCATTGGATCGACATCGGCTACTGCGCCACCAGGCCACCGTCTACCTGCATCGGAATACCGGTCACAAATGAGGCGGCGTCGGAACACAGCCAGACCACGGCCTCGCCAACTTCCGCGGGCTGTCCAAAACGGCCAACCGGCTCCATGGATACGGCGAGTTCATCAAACCCCGGAGACAATTGCGCTCCCCGTTCGACCATGGGGGTTTGAATCACTCCCGGACAGACCGCGTTCACTCGAATGCCGGATTTGGCATATTCCAGGGCTGCGGTCTTGGTCAGACCGACTACGCCATGTTTACTCGCCACATAGTCGGGCAGACCGGGAAAGCCAACCAGACCGGCAGCCGAAGCCGTATTCACAATAGCCCCACCGCCCTGGCTGAGCATCTGTTGGATTTCATATTTCATGCACAGCCACACGCCGGTCAGGTTCACCGCAATCGTCCGGTCAAACTCTTCCTCAGTACAGTCAATCGTCGGCTTCACACCTCCCTCGATGCCCGCATTATTGAACGCGCAGTCGA
Organism: Candidatus Binatota bacterium; assembly: GCA_011523265.1. Classification (GTDB taxonomy): domain Bacteria; phylum Desulfobacterota; class Binatia; order Bin18; family Bin18; genus Bin18. The sequence continues at coordinate 296 of WTHD01000408.1, read as the reverse complement.
GGCGACCATACGTCTCAACCGTCTGTGTGATCAGCGCCTCCACATCTGCGGCCTTTGACACATCGGCTTTGACAAAGATGGCCTCTCCACCCGCGGCTTCAATCTGCTGCACAGTTTCCTGACCACCCTCAACCACAATATCCGACACAACGACTCTGGCACCTTCCCGGGCAAAGACGAGCGCCGTGGCCCGACCAATACCGGACCCCGCGCCGGTGACAAGCACAACTTTTCCCTCGGTCAATCCTGCCATACGTTTCCTCCTGTTCGGTTTGTTTCTTGAAAGGGTGTATCAG
>WTHD01000127.1 GCA_011523265.1 Candidatus Binatota bacterium | reverse complement strand
GCATTGTACATGGTACTTGCCAACCAAGAGGAGCAATTGTCTTTCACCCAGCAATACAGGTGCCTGTCTGCACACTCCATAAGACGAGCCTCGGATTCTTTCGGCAACTGCATCTTTTCTCTGATGATCTGGTACAGAGCATCATGAACCAAAGAGGCTTCCATAGCGCAAGGGACATCTGGGCCGTACGTTACTCCATCCCAAGCATAGTCCGGATAGACGGTAAGGTGCCCCTTATGCATCTTCGCCAGCACCTTGCCGTCCTTCGTCCGCTTGACCATGAACGTTTGATTGACGCTGTTCATGCACCCCAGCAAGGCATAGCGCTCCTTCTCTGTGACTCTATACTTCTCGTTGCCAGTCTTTCCCGTCCTAGTGTACTTCATGAGTCTTCTCCTTCACGACGTGTGGTCGACCGCGTCGCGTGTCAAACATAGGACGCGGCGTAAGTGACTTCCAGTGCTCCGGTTTCGTAAACCATGCGGGCAGAGCGGTTGTCCGGTTTTACAAAGCACCTGATTTCGTGGTCCTCAATGAGTTTCTGGTCGCCAGCGTTCTGGTTAGCCTGGCCAACCAAGCTGTCGACTAGCCAAGGAGTACGACACCTTGCTAACCTTTCTACGACTTTCCCGCGGCTCACTGCCAGCATCTGTGCACCACCAACCTCATCGAGTCGACCTTCGCCACCATTCGTCTACGAACAGTGACGACCCGAAACTGCCTCAGCGCCAAGACCGCGTTGAGCGTGATGTACCAACTGGCCATGAGCGCCCAAAACGCCGACGGCACCTCACGGGACGCGACACTAGATTAGAGGAGGATTGACCATCTCCAAATGGAATTGTATACAGCGTACAGCTACCTTCTGGGAATGTGATCATGATGGTAGAACCAAACCGCAGGAAACAAAGACTTGTCTTGATCACCCTGCTCGTCGGTGTATTATTCGCCCCACCGGGAGACTTGGCGGCGCAGGAGGACCGCATTGACACCAATATGCTTCAGTCGGTCGTTGATACGTTCAATAGGGTAGCTGGCGTTCTTGCCGTTGCCCAGTTTCGCCACGGAAATCTCGATCACGCCCAATTGTTAGAAGCTCTCCAACATTCGTGTGGATCCTCTCAACGCGCCGCCGTGCGAGAGAGCGTACCGCAAGTTTGGGATGGGGCTTATCGAAGCTCTTGGGCGGAGTCGGACTAGCCGGCGCCAACTTCCTGAGCGGAATTGCCAATCCCTTAGTACTGCATTTCATAAATACGATATCATATTAATCTAGCGTTTCAGGGACGGGTTCGGTAGGATTCTTTCCGGGGAGAGGAGGAATCCGATGCCTAAAAGGAGCCCGTTTGGGATTAAGCTCACGGAAGCGGAAAGAAGCATCCTCGAAGCAAAGGCTCGGAGCTATACATCATCGTATATCGATGTGGTCCGGGCCAAGATGGTGCTCTACGCCGCAGAAGGGGTGCGGAACAAGGATATCGCCGCTCGACTGGATACCTCGGCGCAGATCGTGTCCAAGTGGCGCAAACGTTTCTTCGAGCACCGTCTGGATGGGCTCGAGGAAGCTCCGCGAAGAGGCCGACCGCCTCGCTTTTCCCCCCGAGGTGGTGGTTGAGGTGAAGTCGCTGGCCTGTGAATTGCCTCATACTTACGGCTTGCCGCTGTCGCGCTTCAGTATGGCGGAGATTCAGGGCGAGATGATTCGCCGTGGGCTGGTGGCGTCGATTGGAGAGACCACGATCTGGCGGTGGCTGTCTCAGGATGCGATTCGGCCGTGGCCTCACCGCAGTTGGATCTTCCCCAGAGACCCGCAGTTTGCCAAGAAAGCCGGACCCATTCTGGATCTCTACGAAGGCATCTGGGAAGGACAGCCCCTCGCGGATGCCGATTGCGTGTTGTCAACCGACGAAAAGACCAGTATTCAGGCACGGTGGAGGAAACATCCGACTCTACCTTCGGCATCACGCCGGGCCATGCGGGTCGAGCACGAATACCAACGGCGTGGCGCGGTAGCCTATCTGGCGGCTTGGGATGTTCGCCGCGCCAAGATATTTGGACGCTGTGAACACACCACCGGGATTGCCCCCTTTGAACGTCTGGTTTCCCAAGTCATGGCTCAGGAACCTTACCGTTGCGCTCCTCGCGTCTTCTGGATCATGGACAACGGCTCCTCACATCGAGGACAAAGCAGTCGTCGCCGGCTGATGGCCAAATGGCCCAACATCATTCCTCTGCACACACCGGTCCATGCCAGTTGGTTGAACCAAGTGGAAATCTATTTCTCTGTCATTCAGAAAAAAGTGCTCTCGCCCAATGACTTTGAATCCACTGCTGAGATCACCGACCGCCTCCTTCGGTTTCAAGAACACTACGAGCAAGCGGCCAAGCCCTTCCGATGGAACTTCACCCGTCGTGACCTCGACTCCCTTGTCAAACGCATACAGACCGTGGAGTCCCTGACGCCCGCAGCCGCTGCCTAACCCTGTGCCAAATGTGCCAAATACATCATCGAATTTTTGGACTGCCGTACTAAGCGACAGCGTCGATCTCTTTCGGAACCCTAATCGCCTACGGAGGCTTCACCGAAGTCGAGGATTGGTTCCGCACGGAATAGTTCCTCGCCATCAAGGCCGATATCGAAGCGCTACGGCATAAAATCAAGGCCGAAATTGTTAGAGGGTTGAGGCCCCATTGTGTTGACACCTTGCGGCAGGAAAGCAAGGCCAGCGCTAGGGAAGGTCTGAACAAGGGCGGTTTTGGCGGGTACGGGAAAGTGCGATCGGGTTCGTGGCACGCCGGGCATCGTCAGACCGTGTTTCTTTTGTCGGATCAGGGTTCCGAGGGTGCGGTTTCATGACCGAACCCGTGTTGTCTCGCCCTCCCTTGCCTCGGCGGGCGTACTGGCCCCCGCCTCAGTGCCTCAAGCGTAGCGCCCTGCGACGAAGGAGCCGAGAGGTCGAGGGGTTGACATCGCCCGTGGAAGTGGAATGATGCGGATGGCCCATCATGCTAGCCTCAGGGCAACATGGCAAAGTCTTTCGACACACTGGCCGCCGCCCGCAGGTAGCAGATGCCGGGATGCAGCCGGGCCAAACTGGCTCATTGTAGACGCCATCCGGGAGGAAAAGGGGAGACTTGGTGACGAAGGCCGATCTGGCGGAAATCGTCGCGGGTTTCGAACGGCGGTATTCGTCTACGGCTTGGTCGCTGGCCGGGTTTGTCGTCGAGCCGTGGGGCTACTGGTGCGGTTCCTGGTAGAGTGGCAAATGAACGCAGTCCGTGGACTCGTACTCTGTTTCTCTACGGCCGCCATCTTGGCTAGCTTCCTCCTGGCCACCCCGGTGCTCGGACAGTCCTACAAGGTGTCCGAGGAGAAACGAGAGCTGATTGTACGGTTGAGTATTAGGATTTGCCGAATCGCCAAAAACAGTAACTTCTACAACATCAAAAAGCTACTCAAGAATGCCGGCAAGCGCTACTTGGGCGAGGAAATCATGATTGAGGAAGCGTACCCTTACATCACCTGCTCCGAGCCGTTCGCTAGCAATATCGGCCTCCTCAGAGTGGTGGTGGAAAACCCGCAACTTGACCTATTCGCGCGTAACTTTGTTTTCTATTTCGTGAACGTATCTCCCGAAAAAGACCTCTTGGGAAAAATCGTCAGTTGCAAGCGGGATTTCGGATATGGATGTCTTGTCGTCTTCGAACACATAGAAAAGAACATGGGCGAAGAAAGAGACAACCCGGCTTTGGTCAATGGCTGGAGGCGGCTTGAGAG
>WTHD01000373.1 GCA_011523265.1 Candidatus Binatota bacterium | reverse complement strand
TCGCTGGCCATCGGGCAGCAGATTGTGCGGCAAGCTGCGCAGGCGTTCTCGTGGCAGACGTAGCTGGGGAAGGGGCAATGGGTAGCCAGGTCTTTATTGGCGTCGGGTCCAATCTCGGCAACCGTCGGGTGTATTATCAAAAGGCGCTCGACCTGATGGCTGACCTCTCGCAGACGGCTATTCTGCGCTGTTCCTCCTTGTATGAAACTGAGCCGATTGGGGAGGCGCAGAACTGGTATCTGAATGGTGTAGTTGAATTGGAGACCGCGTTGAGCCCGCAGCAGCTGCTGAGTTGTCTGCAAAAAATCGAGTCGGCACTTGGCCGCAAACGGACAAAAAAATGGGCGTCACGCACAATTGATCTCGATATATTACTTTTTGACAAGCAAATGGTGAATGAAGAGCAGTTGCAAATCCCCCATCCGGAAATGCACCGACGCCGGTTCGTGCTTGTACCGCTCTCTGAACTGGCTCCCCAGTTTGTCCATCCCCTCCTCGGTTCGACTGTGGCTGAACTCCTGGCCGGTCTTGCGGATGACAAACAGGTTCTGCACTTTGGCTGATTTATTCGGAATCCAGGAGCGCCTCGACCCGTGCTGCCTGGTCCCGGACTGCCTGGGTCTGGGATCGAAAATATGCAAGGCTACCAGGTTGAACGCGGAGTCGGTCAGCCTCTGTGACGAGGCTTTGATACACATCGAGGAGCTGGTTAAAAGCGGCAAGCGAGGGGCGGTCGGCGTAGCGCTGGGTCACAATGCGGGAGAAGTCTCGCGCCCGTTCGAGCGGATACAGAAACTCATTCATCATGGTTGGGGTCAGCGGGTCGTTGTCTTCCAAGAGCCGGTTCATCTTGTCGGTCATCGCACTCATGAGTTGGATATGCGTGCGCATGAGTTTTTCGTACTTGAGCCAGTAGCATCCTCCCAGACTGCATGGCAGCACTAGGCTCAGCAGGATTATGACTCGAACCAGGGAGTAGCGGGCTTGACGATTAGGAAACCAGCGGCCTAACATAGTAGAGAAAGAATACCCCCGAGCATCGTTCTCCGCATGATGCCGAGCGCTCGGTGCAGAGTGAACAAGTAAGTGGTCTTCCATGTTCCAACTTTCCTCTGTGTATTTTGAACGGCTTCTAGAAAGTTCTCTCGACATTGTCATTGCCGTCGATCATCGAGGACAAATCATCTTCTACAACGACGGGGCGAGCAAGACCCTGGGCTACACCCGAGAGGAGGTCCAAGGAAAACGGGTCATGCTCTATCCCAGCCTCGAAGAAGCCCGACGAGTGCTGGGGGCGATGCGCAGTGAGGACATTGGGGAAAAGGGCAAGCTCAAGAATTTTGAAACGGTCCTGGTCGCGAAGAGCGGTGAGCATATCCCCATCTCGTTCTCGGGCTCAATTATTTACGACGAAAACGGAGCGGAAATCGGCTCAATCGGCTTTCACCGTGACCTGCGTGAGATCCGCTTACCGCCGGGATATTTCGAGCGGCTGCTGGAAAGCTCCCTCGATATTGTTATTGCGCTCGACCACAGGGGCCAGATTATTTTCTATAACGACGGGGCGCATCAGACGCTCGGCTATACCTCACAAGAGATTCACGGCAAGCGGGTCCAGACCTCTGTCTACCCCAACATCGATGAGGCGCGCCGCGTCATGGAGGCCATGCGAAGCGAAGAGGTCGGCGAGAAGGGCAAGGTCAAGAATTTCGAGACCACGCTCGTGACAAAGAGCGGCGAGCACATCCCCGCCGCCATCTCCGGCTCCATTATTTATGATGAGGCGGGAAACGAGGCCGGCTCTGTTGGCTTTTTGAAAGATCTGCGGGAGATTCGCCGGCGAGATCAGTTGGCGACGCTGGGAGAATTAGCGGTCGGTCTCGGGCATAGGATCAATAACCCGCTGGAGGTCATCTTTAATAACCTGGATATTCTGACCAAACACATGGCGCAAAGTTTTCTGGACGAAGAATACGTCGTCCAGGAAGAACGGGTGGAGTCCATCCAGCGTGAGCTGGCAAAGATCCGGGGGATCGTCGCGCGGATTGACGATATGGCCCACGGTGAGCGCTATGACACGACCGAGTATCTGCACGGTTCTCGGATGGCGGACCTTGGCCGGGATGAAGTCGTTGCTCCCCATCATGTAAGTGTCCGACCGGAAACCCAGGCACTGGCCGGTCTGCGTCTCTTGGTGGTCGATGACGATCTTGGCGTGTGTTACTCGTTGCGAGACTTGTTAACCGAAGACGGCTGTAGTGTTGAGGTCGCAACCAACGGGATTGAGGCGCTGAAGATTCTTGATCAGAACTTTCTCGACCAGAACCCCTTCCACATGGTGTTGAGTGACGTGGTGATGCCTGACCTGGACGGGTACGATCTCTACATGGAGGCAAAGGAGCGCTACCCGCACCTGCCGGTTGTCCTGATGACGGCCTATTTCTACGACAAAGACCACGTGATCAAACGGAGTCGTCTGGAAGGATTAGAGGACGTCTTATTCAAGAAGCCGGTCGATCCGGACCGGCTGAAAGAGATGATCCTCAAACTGTGCAAACCCGAGGAAGCGAGTCAGGCCTAGCTTCTTGAGGCGATATGCCTCCCGGTGGAAACGAATCGGTGAGTCCTCACCCGGCTCCTCCTTCCCAATACTGGACGGAACTACCCGAAAAGTCTATTCTTTAAGCCAGAGGTATTATTGACGCTCCCCCTGAGACGAGATATAAAAAAAACTTATCATCTTTTGTCCTTAGTATTAGAATCCACTCTATACCCAGAGGAGACCACCCCGACTATGCCAACCCCACTCGAACAATGGGTCGAAGCAACGGCCCAGCTCACGCGACCAAAGAACATTCACTGGTGTGACGGCTCGGAAGAAGAAAACCAACGCTTGATTGAGGGCATGCTCGATGACGGGACGCTGACGGCGTTAAATCAGGAGAAATATCCGAACTGTTATTTACACCGGAGCGACCCCAAAGATGTGGCGCGCACCGAGCACCTGACCTTTGTGTGCACGCGGGAAAAAGAAGACGCCGGTCCGAATAACAACTGGATGGCCCCAGCGGAGGCCAAGGAAAAAGTCGGCGGACTCTTTCAGGGAGCGATGAAAGACCGCACGCTGTACGTCGTGCCATATATCATGGGGCCCGTCACATCGCCCTACAGCCAGGTTGGCGTCGAAATCACGGATAGCCCCTACGTCGCCGCCAGCATGCGTATCATGACCCGCATGGGCAAGGTTGCGCTTGAGCGGCTGGGTTCGTCGGAGAATTATGTCCAGGGTCTCCATTCGCTTGGCGACCTCAGCCCTGACCGCCGGTTTATCATGCACTACCCTGAAGACCGCGCGATCTGGTCTGTTGGCTCCGGCTACGGCGGGAACGCCCTGCTTGGGAAAAAGTGCTTTGCTTTACGCCTGGGGAGCTATATGGCGCGTGAAGAGGGCTGGCTGGCTGAGCATATGCTGATCATCGGCATTGAGGAGCCGAGCGGTCGGACAACGTATATTGCAGCCGCATTCCCCAGCGCCTGCGGAAAAACGAATCTGGCCATGCTGATCCCACCGGAGAGTCAGAAGGGCTACAAAGTCTGGACGGTGGGAGATGATATTGCCTGGATGCATCCCGGACCGGATGGACGGCTGTGGGCGATTAATCCGGAGGCCGGGTTTTTTGGCGTAGCGCCGGGAACAAACTCTCACACCAATCCGAATGTCATGGCGACTGTCGCAAAGAACTCCATCTTTACGAATGTCGCCCTCACCCCGGACGGTACCCCATACTGGGAAGGCCTGGATGGTGGTCCGCCGGCCGAGGCGATCGACTGGCAGGGCAAGCCGTGGACGCCACAGTCCGAGGGCAAGGCCGCCCACCCTAACTCTCGCTTTACCACGCCAGCTCGCCAGTGTCCGGTCATGTCTTCAGAGTGGGAATCTCCCCAAGGGGTACCGATCTCGGCCTTCCTCTTTGGCGGCCGACGCGCGGGTTTGATTCCGCTCGTCTATCAGTCTTTCAACTGGCAGCATGGGGTGTCGCTTGGCACGACAATGGCGTCCGAAACAACGGCCGCGGCGACTGGAAAAGTTGGCAAGATCCGGCGTGATCCCATGGCTATGCTGCCCTTCTGTGGCTACAACATGGGCGACTATTTCGGCCATTGGCTCAATATGGGCCAAAAGATTGCCAATCCACCGAAAATTTTTCGGGTGAACTGGTTCCGGACAGATCAAGAGGGCAAATTTCTCTGGCCCGGCTTTGGAGAAAACATGCGGGCTCTGCGTTGGGTCATTGCTCGGGTACACGGCGAGGTCGAAGCTCGTGAGACCGAAATCGGTTACCTGCCGCATACCAATGACATTGATACGACAGGGATCGATGTCTCGTCGGCGGTGCTCGACGAACTCCTCAGTGTGGATCGTCCGGGCTGGGTAAAAGCCGCGGAGAGTCAGCGCGAGTTCTTCCACCAGTTTGGAGACCGGCTCCCGCAGGCGCTCTGGCAAGAAAACGCGGCGCTGGATAAGCGTCTCCAAGCCTGAAGGATCAGGATTAAAGGATTGCCAGGATAATCATATAAATCCTTTGATCCTATAATCCTGATACGCAATGGTCCGGATTACAAAGGTTTATACTCGGACGGGTGATAAGGGTTCGACCCGGCTCGTTGGGGGTAAAAAGATCCCTAAGGATGCTGCCCGTATCGAGGCCTATGGGACGCTGGACGAACTGAACTCGGTGGTGGGTCTGGCTCGGGTATTCAATGATGACTTGAAGAGGCAACGTGTTCCCCATCGCCAAAAAGAGGCGGAACACGTTGCCTCTTTGAAGCCAGAGCTGCCGGCCGCCGAACACCTGGACGATATTCTCCGCCAACTCCAGAATGAACTGTTCGACCTCGGGAGTGAACTGGCCACCCCCGCAGACTTTTCTTACGAGGGCATGTTTCGAGTCGGCGAGTCGGAGGTCAAGGGCCTCGAACGTATCATCGATTCCTGCCAGAAAGACCTGGAGCCCCTCAACTCTTTTATCCTGCCCGGCGGCGGGAAAGTGGGGGGCTTCCTGCACCAGGCCCGCACCGTCTGTCGACGGGCTGAACGAGATATTCTGCGCCTTTCGCGTGAAGAAGAGCTCAGCCCCTGGCTCCTCACGTATGTGAATCGACTCAGCGACCTGCTGTTTGTGCTATCCCGCTGGGTGAGTCAAAAGCTGGGAGAGCCGGAATATCTCTGGGAGCGTGGCCTGCGCAGTAGCGAGCGAAAAGCTGCCCGGTCCGGCAGGGCGAAATCTACCCGAGGCGCCAAAAAAACCGCGAAAAAACGCCCACGGAAGGGGACGTGATGGGGGAGTCTTCCCTGTATTTCAAACAAATTGAAATTGGCCCCATGCAGAATTTCACCTACCTGATTGGGGATACGGCCACGCGTAAAGCGATCGTTATCGACGCCGCCTGGGACATTCCGGCCATCATCCAGACCGCGCAACACGACGGTTTCACCATTACCCAAGCACTGGTGACCCATTACCACCAGGACCACCTCGGCGGCGATTTGTTCGGTACCCATATCCAGGGTGTGGCTGAACTGCTCGAACAGGTGAAAGCCAAGGTGTATATCCACAAGGCCGAATCCGAGTTTCTGGGTCGTCTGGTCGGTGTGTCCGATTCCGACATCGTGCAGGTCGAGGGTGGTGATACGACCGCTGTGGGCGCGCTCACCATCAAGTTCATTCACACGCCCGGACACACGCCCGGCTCACAATGTTTTCTGATTGAGAATCGTCTGGTGGCCGGTGACACGCTGTTTATTAACTCGTGCGGCCGGGTCGATCTGCCGGGCAGCAGTCCGGAAGACATGTACTCGAGCCTGCAAACGCTCTCACAACTGGCGGACGAGACCGTTCTGTATCCGGGTCATAATTATGCGTCTCAGCCCTGGGATACTCTTGGGGCGCAAAAACGTCACAATATGTATCTACATCTCAGTGCCAGGGGACGCCAGGAATTTCTCTCGGCACTGCGATAAACGGACACAAAGAGGAAACGTGTCCAGCATCTCGTATCCATGGCAGGACACGTTTCCTCTTGAAAAGGAGGGCGGGTGCGTATCCGGAAAAAGCGGGGCAATTTCCTCGAAGACTTCTCGGTTGGTCAGTTGTTTCGGCACAAGGTCGGAAAAACCGTGACCGAAGGCCTGTTCAACGCCTTTACCGAATTCGGCATGACAACCAATCCGCTGTCGAAAAACGTGCGCTATGCCGAACAGTACGGTTTCCGCGGGCTGGTGGCCCCGCCGGGTTTGGTGATGAATATCGTCTTCAGCCAGAGCGTTGAAGACATTTCTGAAAACGCGCGGGCCAATCTCGAATACCGTGACATGCGCTTTGGCGCTCCGGTGTATATCGGCGATACGATTGAGGTTGAGACGACCATCCTCGGCATCAAGCCCTCCTCCCGAGACCAGGACCGGGGTGTTGTCCACGTCCAGACGACCGGCCGGAACCAGCATGGTGAAATTGTGCTGACCCTACAGCGCAAGGTGCAAATCTGGAAAGATAATATGGATGCTCGGGTCGAAGACGCGGCGCTGGATGATATCCCCCATATTCCCTGCGAGCTCGTTGTGCCGGAGTATGACAAGAGGCGGCGTTACGAAAACCTGGCCCACCTGGCCAATGACGATACCTATTTTGAGGACTTTCGCGTTGGTGACATGCTCGAACATTCCCGCGGACGGACAGTGACCACCGCCCATATGGAATGGACCGCTCTGTTGGACAACACCTCTCAGGTCCACTCCAATCAGTATCTGATAGACCAGGATCCAGAGCGCTATATCGGCGGTCAGTTGATCGTCTATGGTGGGATTCCGTTTAATCTCTGCCTGGGTCTGTCCTGTCCCGACGTTGGCGATAATGCCGTTGGGGACGTGTGCTATGTGACCGGCCGACACACCGGACCGGTTTTTGTTGGGGATACCGTCTTCGCCTCAACCGAAATAATTGGTACCCGTGAGTATCCCGGTCGGTCCGACCTGGGGATTGTCGAGACCATCCTGCACGGTCATAAATTTGTCCCAAAGGATGGGATTGGGGAAAAGGTCGAGATTTTCTATCTCGAACGTGAACTGGCCGTAAAACGGCGTAGCCATTATACCTGACCCTCCAATCACAGAGCGGCACGCAGAGTGCTTGTCTCGCCTTTTACCTGGTCTCGACGGCTGATAAGGCGTCAACAGCATGACCTTCCGTCGGATCGTATGGCCGCTGGCGGTTGCGGAAACGCTGGTCTGGGCGGCGCTCTACTACTCGTTTCCCGCACTGCTGCTTGAGTGGGAGCGCGACCTGGGCTGGTCGAAAACCGAGCTTGCCGGGGCGCTCACGCTGGCTCTGATTACTTCGGCCCTGCTCGGACCTGTGACCGGGCGCCTCATAGACCGTGGTTTCGGGCGGGTCGTCTTCAGCGGCAGTGCCGCCCTGGGCGGCGTCTTCCTGGCCGGCCTCGCCTGGGTTGAACATCCGTGGCAATTCTACTGTCTCTGGTTCGGCATTGGCGTGGCCATGGCTGGATCGCTCTACGAGGCGTGCTTCTCCATCCTGACGCATTCCCTGGGTGACAAGGCTCGCAAAGCCATCACTCTCGTCACCTTAGTCGCCGGTCTTGCCGGGACCCTCGCCTTTCCGAGTATCCACCTGCTCGTCGGTTGGGTCGGCTGGAGAGATACCGTGGTCATTATCGCTGGCGTCAATCTCCTGGTTGCCGTTCCCCTTATCTGGAATGCGTGTCGGCATGCGGACCAGCATCGAACCGCTCAACCCACTCCAAGCGGCGCTCACCCTGGAGCTGCCTCACGCGTACTCAGGACACCGGTCTTCTGGCTACTCGCCGTGGCATTCAGCATGGCCTATGTAGAACATTTCAGCCTGATAACGCATCTCCTGCCGCTGTTGTCTGAACGGGGTCTGTCAGACGAAGCGGCAGTCCTCACAGCCTCTTCCATCGGACCCATGCAGGTGGCGGGTCGCCTGGCTATGCTGGCAGTGGAGAAATACGTTTCGACGTTTTGGATCGCTCTCACCTGTTTCCTTGCCATGAGCGGGGCGGCAACCGCCCTGTTCTGCTCCCAGGCCGTTCCCCTGCTACTCCCGCTCTTCGTGGTACTCCAGGGAGCGGGGATTGGGATGAGCAGTATACTCCGCCCGGTGATGACTGCCGAACTGCTGGGCAGAGCCCATTTCGGGATCATCTCCGGCTTTCTCGCTATCCCATCCATCCTGGCCGCGGCCCTCGCTCCCACCCTGGCCGCACTGGTGTGGGGAATGGGCGGCTATGAGATGGTCATTTTGATGGCGGTCGCGACCGCAATGATCGGGCTGGGCTGCATCGGCAGCATCCCTCTGCTGGCAGCTCGCCGGTGATGAACGCTGCCAGGTCGGGTCAAGAGCAGAGAGAAAGCCGCTCGACCCCCCCCTTCGTGTTGCTCCCCATATCCCGGTTGGCTATGATACCTCCCTTATCGGAAGTACGGATACGCCTGGCACAGGAGGGAACACCGTATGGCACTCTTGGACCGAGCCGACTGGTATGACATCGTCCGCGACACCAATTGGACGCCGCAGTATGTCACTGAAGACGCGCTTTTCCCGGAAGAGCAGAGTGGAGCGCTGGGCCTGCCGCTTGAGGCGTGGGAGAGCTATGACGAGCCCTATAAAGTCACCTATCGTGAGTATGTACGGACCCAGCGCGAGAAGGACGCCGGGGTGTATTCGGTCAAAGCCGCGCTCCAGCGGGCCAATTTCTTGGATCAGGCCGAGCCCGGCTGGGTGAGTATTCTCAAGCTGCACTACGGCGCGTTTGCCACGCTTGAGGCCATGGCGTCGAGCGCGGAGTCCCGCATGGCCCGCTTTGGCAAGGCTGGCGGCCTGCGTAATATGGCGACCTTCGGCTCGCTGGACGAGAATCGTCACGGTCAGATTCAACTCTATTTTCCGCACGAACACGTTCACCGCAGCCGGCAGTTTGACTGGGCGACCAAGTCGATGCACACCAACGAGTGGGCGGTTGTTGCCGCCCGCCATCTGTTCGATGACATCATGGCCGGCCGCGACGCGGTCGGGGTGGCGCTGATGCTGACCTTTGCCTTTGAGACCGGGTTTTCCAATCTGCAATTTCTCGGCCTGGCGGCCGATGCCGCCCAGGCGGGTGATATTTCCTTTTCCAATCTCGCCTCCAGCATTCAAACCGACGAAGCGCGCCACGCCCAGATTGGCGGTCCAGCCGTGAAAATCCTGATCGAGAATGGGAAGAAGGCCGAAGCCCAACGACTGGTCGATATTGCTATCTGGCGAGCCTGGACCCTGTTCGCTACGGTGACCGGTCCGTCCATGGACTATTACACCCCGCTCGACCGCCGCGAGAAATCCTTCAAAGAGTTCATGCAGGAATGGGTCTTTGGCCAGTTTGAGCGGACCCTGCTCGATATCGGGCTGGAACGCCCCTGGTATTGGGACAGCATGCTGGCCGACCTCGATACCCGCCACCACGGGATGCACGCCGGGATCTGGACCTTTCACAAATCGGTCTGGTGGGATGTCCCGCCCGGCATCAGCCGGGCCGAACGCGCCTGGTTGGAGGAGAAATATCCCGGCTGGGAAGAGACCTGGGAGGCGCATTTCTGGGACCCGATCATTACCAGTTTTCTGAAGGACGGCCCGGTCGAGACGGTTCTGCCCTCCATGGTGCAGCTCTGCAATATGTCTCAAGTACCAATCACCGGCACGCCCGGCTGGGCTCCGGGCAAGACCGGCCGGCCCTTGCAGGATTTTCCGCTCGAACACGAAGGCCGCTTATACCATTTCGGCTCGGAAGTGGACCGCTGGATTTTTCAGCAGGACCCGGACCGCTACAAGGATCATCTGAGCGTGGCCGACCGGATGGTGGCCGGGATGATCCAGCCGCCGACTCTCGAAGGGCTGCTCGACTATTTTTCGCTCAAAGAGGGAGAACAGGGGGAAGACGCCCTCAGTCATAGTTGGCTGGAGGAGTACCGCCAAGAGGAGACCCAGGCCGCCTGAGAGCTCGCATGGCACAGATTCCCATTGTCCACAACCTGCATCAGGAGTTTGTCCTGTACGTCTCCATCGTCGATACCGAGCACACGATGGACGAAGTGTGTCGGACGGCCGCCCGGCTGAGTATCGGCTTCGAGAAGAACCAGAAGCCGGACGCGCCGCTGCGGGTGCGGAAAGTCGGAGCTGAAAAACCGTTTCCGCGCGATATGACGGTTGCGGAGGCCGGTATTACGCCAATGACGAGCCTCGAACTCTTTTATGAAGCCGCCGAGGCTGCTTCGCCCGAGTCCAGACCATGAGTGCCAAATCCGAACCGCTCAAGCCGCTACGGACCTGGAGTCATCTCGCCGGCCGCCGCCGTCGCCCGAGCGAATATGAGATTGTCTCGACCAATCTCATGTACGACGCCAAGAATGCGGAGTCTCCGTTTGAACTGGGGCCGAATATTCCGCTCTCCAGGTGGTTCAAAAAATACCGCCACGCCTCTCCTCTCACCGGTCGGGATTGGGAGGAGTTTCGCGACCCCGACGAGCTTACCTATCGTGCCTATAATATCCTGCAAGACGGCCAGGAGACCTATATCGAAGGGCTGTTCGACCAGCATAATGAACTCCAGTACGATGCCGACCTTGATGCCGCCTGGGTCGCTGTCCTGCCGCGCTGGTACACCCCGGCCCGCTATGCGTTCCACACCGTGCAGATGGCCTCGCACTATCTCGTCCAGATTGTGCCGTCGAGTACGATTCGGAACTGCGCGACCTATCAGGCCGCGGACGCCCTGCGCTGCGTATCCCATCTTGCGTATCGGACCGCCGAGCTGAAACAGACCTATCCGGACGGCGGATTTGGAACGGCTGAGCGCGCCGCCTGGGAAAACGACACTGCCTGGCAAGGCTTTCGTGAGCTGATGGAAAAGGTCTTGGTCGCCTATGACTGGGGCGAGAGTTTTGTCGCGCTCAATCTGGTGGCAAAGCCGGCCATTGACGAGGTTCTGCTGCGTCAACTGGCAGCCACCGGCCGTCGGCAGGGCGACAGCTTGCTCGGCCTGATTGCCGATTCCGAATACCGTGATGTCCAGCGCTCCAGAACCTGGAGTACCGCCCTGGTCCGCTTTGCGGGTGAACGTCCAGAAAACCTGGCGGTGATACGCGGCTGGGTGGAGCAGTGGCTCCCTCTGGCCGAACGGGCCATCGACGCATACTGCCAGGATTTGCCCGACAGCCCGCAGGCCGCGGCCACGGCTACCCAGGCCGTGCACGGGTTTTTACAAGCTCTCGACTTACACTGAGTTCCCCTCGACTGTACTGAGAGTATGGCGTTCACCCGAGTCTGTAGCCTCGACGATATATGGGAGGGCGATATGGCCGCGTATGAGGTTGATGGGCAACCCATCGTCCTAGTCTATCCCATAGATGGTGAGGTTATCGCCATTCAGGGGTTTTGTCCGCATCAACAGTTTTCTTTAGCCGAGGGCGATTTCGACGGCCACAAGGTGCTCACATGTAGCGCCCATGTGTGGCAGTTCGATGTCACGACGGGTCAAGGAATCAATCCCCAAGACTGTGAACTGGCCCGCTATCCCGTCAAAATCGAGCAGGACGAAATCTATGTAGACGTCGTTGGCAGAGAGCCAAGGCGCGTCGGGGTGTAGATATGAGCAAACAGACAGGCAACAACAAAGTCGGCCCGGTGCTCCGCACCGGGGATATCGCAGATGCGGCAATTGACGCGATCTACAAAGACAACCCGGACAAAGAGGTGCGGGTTGAAAACCACCATGCTTACGTTCGGGTCGAGACCGATACCGAGTGTAT
The DNA here is from genome assembly GCA_011523265.1 of Candidatus Binatota bacterium. GTDB lineage: Bacteria > Desulfobacterota > Binatia > Bin18 > Bin18 > Bin18. The sequence goes on along the minus strand of WTHD01000373.1, from coordinate 5,679 downwards.
CATCAGGCGCGAGACCATGGAGGCCAACCTCGGCCGGCCGTTCCATATGCAGGAACTGGAGACCGTCCTGAGTTCTTTTGCCGGACAGATCGAAACCAGCGCTCACTATATGCGCTTCTATTTGACGAAGAATCTCTAGGTCTTGCTCCGGGCAGGATCACAGCCCCTCTTGTACCAAACGATTCTCCCCTCCGAGTATCCGAACCGTTCGGGCTCACCCAACGCACGAACCCGAGAAGGCAGCGTCAGTTCAACCCGAGCGGGTAGAGGAGCCTTCTAGAGACTGGTACATACAAAGGGAAAACCGACACAGAGCATAGAACCCTCATTATGGACAACCGATTCTTTGACCAGCCTATCCTGAACTCGCCCTACGAGTATCCCCAGCAGCACTGGGAGCTTGATGACCAGGGCCAGCCCACGCAGCAGATCATCGAAAGCCGCCGTCGGGCTGAGTTTATTACTGCCGTTCCAACGCCGAGAAAACGCAAAGGCTCAGCGCACCAGCAGCAACTCGTCTTGGACGAGGGCAAAGGACTCTCCACCGCTGAGCAGCAGTATGATCCTACGCCAGTTATCAATGCGCTCCGCCCTCAGGTGGACCGGTGGCGCAGCCGACCAAATCCGGCTGACTGGCAGGTGACACCTGAAACCGCTCGTCTGCTGCAACACTGGCGACAGCATACGTTCAGCAATATCCGGCCCTTCTTCTGTCAGGTGGAAGCAGTTGAAACTGCTATCTGGCTGACTGAGGTTGCCCCGAACGCGGGCAAGACCGGCAAGGATTTCCTCGATCATCTCGCTAATGCCAATAACGACGCCAATCCGGGCTTGCTGCGTCTGGCTCTCAAGCTCGCCACTGGTGCGGGCAAGACCACGGTTATGGCCATGCTGATTGCCTGGCAGACCATCAACGCGGTACGTCGCCCAACGAGCAGAAGATTTACCCGAGGTTTTCTGGTCGTCACGCCCGGCTTGACGATTCGCGACCGGCTGCGCGTCCTGCAACCGAACGACCCGGACAGCTATTATGCCAGCCGGGAACTGGTGCCTAACGACATGATCGGCGACCTCGACCGAGCCAAGATTGTCATTACCAACTACCACGCCTTTAAGCTGCGTGAGCGTATAGAGCTTTCAAAAGGCGGTCGCTCGCTGCTTCGAGGTCGCGGCGCTGAGTTGAATACCTTGGAGACTGAAGGGCAGATGCTCCAGCGTGTCATGCCCGATCTCATGGGTATGAAAAATATCGTGGTGATGAATGACGAAGCCCACCACTGCTACCGTGAGAGGCCGGAAAAAGACGATGAAGGCGAACTTAAAGGGGAGGACAAAAAAGAGGCGGAGAAGAACAACGAGGCGGCCCGGCTATGGATTTCCGGCCTGGAAGCCGTCAATCGCAAACTGGGTCTGGCGCGGATCATAGACTTATCGGCCACGCCGTTCTTCCTGCGCGGCTCGGGCTATGCCGAGGGGACGCTCTTTACCTGGACGATGAGTGATTTTTCACTCATGGACGCCATCGAATGCGGCATCGTCAAGCTGCCCCGCGTGCCGGTGGCCGACAATATCCCCGGCGGCGAAATGCCCAAATTCCGCAACCTGTGGGAACATATTCGCCCCCGCATGCCGAAAAAGGGCCGGGGCAAAGCCAAGACCCTCGACCCGCTCAGTCTGCCGGTTGAACTCCAGACCGCCCTGGAAGCTCTGTACGGCCACTACCAAAAGACCTTCGAGCTGTGGCAGCAGGAAGGTATTCAAGTTCCTCCTTGTTTTATCGTGGTGTGCAACAATACCTCGACCTCCAAGCTGGTCTATGACTATATCTCGGGCTTTTGGCGGGACAATGAAGACGGTTCAAAGACGCTTGAGAACGGTCGCTTGCCGCTGTTCCGAAACTATGACGCGGACGGGACTCAACTGGCGCGTCCACGGACCTTACTCATCGACAGCCAACAGCTCGAATCCGGTGATGCCCTGGACACCAACTTTCGGGCTATGGCGGCCGATGAGATCGAGCGTTTCCGCCGCGAGATTATCGAACGGACCGGCGACCGTCGCCAGGCTGAGAAGATTACCGACCAAGACTTGCTGCGGGAGGTCATGAACACGGTCGGCAAGCCAGCCCGGCTGGGCGAGTCGATTCGCTGCGTTGTGTCGGTCTCCATGCTGACTGAAGGCTGGGACGCCAACACGGTCACGCACGTGTTGGGCGTGCGTGCCTTTGGTACTCAACTGCTATGCGAGCAGGTCATTGGGCGGGCCTTGCGCCGACAATCCTACGCTTTGAATGAGTGCGGGCGCTTCAATGTGGAATACGCCGATGTGCTGGGGATTCCGTTCGACTTCACCGCCAAGCCGGTCGTCGCCCCACCTCAACCGCCCCGCGAGACTATTCAGGTCCGAGCAGTACGGCCTGACCGCGATCATCTTGCCATCCAGTTTCCTCGGGTCGAAGGCTATCGCGTCGAACTGCCGGAGGAACGACTCAGCGCAGAGTTCAACGACGATTCCATTCTGGAGCTGACCCCGGACCTCGTTGGCCCCTCAATCACTCGGAACGCGGGCATTATCGGCGAAGACGTTGACCTGAGCCTGGAACACCTGGAAGACCTGCGCCGCCCAACCGTGGCGTTCCATGTTGCCAAGCGTTTGCTCTACACCAAATGGCGCGACCCTGGCGAAGAGCCGAAGCTCCATTTGTTCGGTCAGTTGAAACGCATCACCACGCACTGGCTTGATACCTGCCTGGTCTGCAAAGGCAGTACCTACCCTGCCCTGCTCATGTATCAGGAACTGGCCGATATGGCCTGCGAAAACATTACTGCCGGGATTACCCGCTCCTTCATCGGCGACCGGCCCGTGAAAGCAGTATTGGACCCCTATAACCCTACCGGCTCGACCCTGCACGTGAACTTCACTACCTCAAAAGCGGACCGCTGGAAGACGGATGCGCGGCGGTGTCATATCAACTGGGTCATCCTCGACAGGGACTGGGAGGCCGAGTTCTGCCGTGTGGTTGAGTCGCACCCTGCCGTGCGGGCATACGTGAAGAATCATAACCTCGGCCTGGAGGTCCCCTACCGCTACGGCTCGACCCCGCGGACCTATATTCCTGACTTCATCGTCCTGCTGAATGATGGTCATGATGACCCCTTGCACCTGATTGTTGAGATCAAAGGCTATCGGAGGGAAGACGCCAAAGTAAAGAAGACGACCATGGAGACTTACTGGGTCCCTGGGGTGAATCGTCATGGGCAATATGGCCGCTGGGCTTTCGCTGAGTTCACCGCAGTTTATGAGATCGAACAACACTTCAAGGACTTGATTGAGCGATTTTTATCTGATGTCCAGATTTCGGCCACCAAACGGTTGATAAAGGCAGGTGGCAGCGAGCCGCATCTTGCGTATATTCCGCGCCGCAAAAGTGAGGTCGCGGAATGATCCTCGTGGATACCTCGGTATGGATTGACCACCTCCGCAGTTCAGAGTCCAAGCTTATCGAACTTTTACAGGCAGGGAGCGTTCTCATCCATTCGCTGGTCATTGGCGAACTTGCCTGCGGAACCATGAAAGCCCGAGCGCAGCGATTGAACGACTGGAAGGCTCTACCCAGGATTGGAGAATTGAGTCATGAAAGTGTTTGGTCTGCCATTGAATCCAGGAATCTCATGGGACGCGGCATTGGATTTATTGACGCCCACTTGCTTTGCGCCGTGCTGGGTCATAACGGCACGTTGCTATGGACTCGGGATAGAAGCCTAAAAAGTCTCGCTCAAGAGTTCGGGGTGCTCTTTCCCGAAACCGTATAAGAGGATGGGGAGATGGCGAAACAAAAGCCCCCAAAAACCGTCGCAACACTCACCCACCAGGACGCCTCGCGTAAGAACATCCCCACGGCTGAGTTTCAGTCGGTGATGCACAAAGACGAGCAGAGCCCGATTCAGGTGGCCTACGAGCGGCGCAACCGCGACCTGGACCCACAGTTGGTGTGGCGGGGGAAGGACGAACAGGACTGGTCGGACCTGATTGTCCAGGCCCCACCGCTCTACATCCAAGAGAAAGTCCATCCCAAGGTTCTCATCGACGACCTGCTCCGTCAAACCAAAACCGACGACAAAGCCACCGAAGCTCAGTTCGACCTGTTCGCCGACTTCAACGGCCTGCCCGACGAGGCCCGCTCCACCGATTTCTACCAGCACGACGCCAACTGGACCAACCGCATGATTTTAGGTGATTCACTACAAGTGATGGCATCTCTGGCGGAGCGGGAAGGACTGCGCGGCAAGGTACAGTGCATCTACATCGACCCGCCCTACGGCATCAAGTTCAACTCCAATTTTCAGTGGTCTACCACCAGCCGCGATGTGAAGGACGGTAACGCCAGTCACATCACCCGCGAGCCCGAACAGGTCAAGGCGTTCCGGGATACGTGGCGGGACGGGATTCATTCGTATCTGACGTATCTGCGAGACCGGCTGACGGTAGCGCGGGATTTGCTGACCGAGAGCGGCTCGGTGTTTGTGCAGATTGGAGACGAGAACGTCCATTTAGTGAGGTCCCTTTTAGATGAAATTTTCGGCAATGAAAAATTCGTAAGCTTAATAGCATTCGAGAAGACTAGTAGTGCATCGTCTGAACGGCTGTCGGCTGTATGTGATTATCTACTCTGGTATGCAAAGGATGACTCGAAACTCAAATACCGTCCCTCTTTCCAAAGCAAAATACTTGGAGAAGTCGGTACGACCCAATACGTCTGGCTTGACTCACTTACGCAAGGTGAACGGCGTCTAACCGATGAGGACCTTTTGAAGGTGAATGAAATTCGAGAGGAATATCGTGTGTTCGCCTGTGACAACCTCACAAGCCAAAGGCCAGCGCAGGGTGGAGACGTCAAGAGCTTTCACTATAGAGGGCGTCCTTTCACTCCTGGGAAAGGAACTTTCAAAACTGACCAGAATGGTCTCGAACACCTTGCGCGTGGAGGACGACTAAAGCCAATTGGCCGATCTTTGATGTACAAACGATTCCTCGAAGATTTTGCAGTCACACCGCTTTCCAATAGTTGGTCAGACGTGAAAATGACCGGCTTTTCAGAAGCAAAGACCTACATTGTCCAAACAGGCCAAAAAGTTATTCAACGCTGTATCTTAATGGTATCCGACCCCGGTGACTTAGTGCTCGACCCAACGTGCGGTGCGGGTACCACTGCCTACGCGGCCGAACAGTGGGGCCGCCGCTGGATTACCATTGACACCTCTCGCGTTGCTCTGGCACTGGCCCGCGCCCGCATTATGGGTGCGCGCTATCCCTACTATCTGTTGAACGACAGCCGTGAGGGGCAACGCAAAGAAGCGGAAGTCACTCGTGCTGCTCCCTCCGAAAAGTCCGTGCACGGCAATATCCGTCAGGGTTTCGTGTACGAGCGTGTCCCGCATATTACGCTCAAATCCATTGCTAATAATGCCGAAATTGACGTGATCTGGGAGAAGTTCCAGGAGACACTTGAACCGTTGCGCGAACGACTGAATTGTATGTTGGGACAAGAGAAGACGCCGTGGGAGGAGTGGGAAATTCCTCGTGAGGCTGACGACGACTGGCCGGAGGAAGCGAAGCAGCTCCATGCCGGGTGGTGGGCGCAGCGGATGGCGCGGCAAAAGGAAATTGATGCGTCTATCG
>WTHD01000318.1 GCA_011523265.1 Candidatus Binatota bacterium | reverse complement strand
CTTTCATGGACTGTCGGTCTCTATACCGCCTCCGCACGGGCCCCCAGGTGGGGGCCCTCAACGCTTATTCGATGCGATACACGCGCGCGGCGGTGTCGTGAATGAGCTTCTTGCGGTTGGCCTCGGACAGCGCGCTAAAGGTCGCTTGGATAAACTCCTGCGAGCGCGGCCAGATGGCGGCCGTGTGCGGATAGTCCGAAGACCACATGGCGTTGTCCGCCGCATAGCGGTGATAGCCATCGAGCAGGATGGGCTCCTCAATGAAGGTCGCATACACCTGACGCTTCACGTAGTCGCTCGGCTTCATGCTCAACTCGACCGAGGAGAGCGGGCCGATTCGCCGGTGGGCAAAATCCATCCGCCACATAAAATAGGGCATCCAGGCCACGTCATTCTCGGCCGACACAATGGTGAGCTGGGGAAAACGCTCCAGCACGCCGCCCAGGACAAACACGGCAATCGAGCGCTCCACTTCATGATGCAGCGTAGAGACCTGGAGCGCCAGGTTATCGGCAAAGAAGTCAATGCCCATGCCCTTTCGGCCGGTCAGGATGTGTAAGGAGAGCGGCATATTGAGGTCTGAGGCGGCCGCCCAGAACGGATCATAGTCGGTGTGACTGTACGGGCGCTCATCGGGCGGTTCGGCCCAGATCATGGCTCCGCGCATGCCTTTTTTGGCGATGCGTTCGAGTTCCTTGGTGCCGGCCTGAATGTCTTCGAGCGTGATGAGGCCGAGCGGCAGGAGCCGCTTTGAATCATGGCTGCAATACTCGACCGCCCAGTCGTTATAGGCCCGAAAGCAGGCGTCCCGCAGCTCGATATTATCCAGGCCGTAGAGCGGCATGCCCATGGAGGTGTAGATCACCTCGGCCTCCAGACCGTCCCGCTCCTGATCCTTAATGCGGGCGGCCGGGTCCCAGACGCTCGCCGGGGCGGCCTCAAAGCCCTTCCTGTTGTGCGCCGGCAGTTCTTCCGAAGGAACGCCGGCCCCAAAAAACCCGGCCACCGGTATGGGGTTGATGTTCTCGCACACAAAGAACTCGCCCTCTTTTCCGTTGAACCCCTTGACCGTGTGCGGAGCCTTATCCCGGAATTTCTTATCCAGTCGTTCCGCCCACATATCGGGTGGCTCTACAAAGTGCGAATCTGCCGAAATCACTCCAGACTGTGCCATAGTTTCCCTCCTTGGCTGGCATGAATGTCTCCCGAAACGAACAACGAACCAGACCTTCCGGTTACTCCGACCCTTTCCCACTAGCACGCTTTGTGCGGTGGTCAAGAGGAACGGAATGGTCTATATGAAGCGGCATGCAATCTCGAACATGCAGTGGCTTACCAGGGAAGAGAACCGCAAGAAAGGTGATTGTGGGATGCTCACGAAAGCGATAGTCAGTGGGGTTCTGCTGGTGGTGGCGGGATGCAGCGCTCAGCGCGATATGGCGGTCTCCGACATTCAGGCCATTGACGAGGAAATCCCCGACCCGCCGGGGCTGGCGAAAATGCCATCCCGCCCTGAAACTCAAAGGCCCGATACCCGCCCGGTCAGCGAACTTACTGGCATGGAACTAAAGAGATATCGTTTAGAGCGGGCAGAAAAAGAGCTTGCAAAATGGCGGGAAGCCGAAAAAAGCTATTGGGAGAAGACTCAGTACCATAATGACAGAGGGGAGGTGAGGGAGGCAGCCGCAGCGTATCTAACATTGCAGTTAGCAATAAAAGAGCGCAAGCAAAAAGAGGCCCGGGTGAAATCAATGGCTGCAGCGCTATATGGACTGAAGCAGGCCCGTTCCGGACCGAAGAAGACAATGGAGACGTATGGCGACTGTGGCACCGCTACCGGGCGGGATGATCGGACGAACGAGAAGATACATATGATGACCTGTCGCGGGTATGGAAAGAATGCCATGCTCCTGGCGTTTGTCATTCGCAATCGGGAACCCCAGCTAGAAATAAGACTCACCCCAGCCGATATCGGCAACGAGACCGAGCGGTTCGGGGACGATCAAGACGGCTCCGTTGCGGTGGCCATCCTGATCGACAAGCGTCCGGTCCTCAACAGGTTCGCGCTCTGGGACGCTCCGTCCGATATGGCTCTTCTCTATGAGACGGATGTGTTCCATTCTCTCCTGAAGGACGTAGCCAAGGGATACAAAGCCACTATTCAGATCGGAGAAATGGTAGGGGGCACGGTTGAACTCGGTGGGTCGGCCGCTGCGATTAGAGACTTACGCGAACGGGCACGGGAGGACGGAATCTCTTTATCAGTGCCGCCGTAGGCGCAACAGTTGGTATGCCCGCTCCACTGTCCGGGCGCACCTCTGATTCCGCTGGGAAGCCCCAGGCTCTCCCCCGGCCTCGCTCAACCTCAGGGCTAACGAGCTCTCCCAACGCCTGCCCCATCCTCGCGCCACTGCCTCCCACGCTGTCAACCCACGCTGGCAACATACAAGGGTCAGGGTGGGGGTCCTCTCCTCGAGTCTGAACCGCTCGTAATCTCCCGCAACCGTGCTACCATTTGTCGTCCCCCTCTGGGAACCACCCAGAGATGGGCGAGACATTAAGGAGGGCTGTGCATGGCTGAAGAGCGTACGGAATGGACAGAGGACGATTCCCAGATGTACCGCGAACTGGCGGCGATTGCCGTGCCAGCTCGGGATGAGCAGGTTGCGACTCTTTTGAGTCTGCTGCCCTTTCAGCAGCAGGACGCGTTCCACACGGTTGAGCTTGGCTGTGGGGAAGGGGCCTTGTCATTTGCCGTGCTGGATTGCTTTCCAAACGCTTCGGTGCTCGCCTTGGACGGCTCGGAAAGCATGCGTGAGCAGGCGGGCCGTCACCTCCAGCATTTTGGAGAGCGCGTTCGGATTGCAGACTTTGATATGGCCTCGCCGGACTGGCTCGGTTCTCTGGATGAGAGCGATTGCGTCGTCTCCTCCCTGTGCGTGCATCATCTGAGCGGGCCGGAAAAACAATGGCTGTTTACGGAAATCGGCAAACGGATTTCAGACCGCGGCGCGGTCCTGCTTGCCGATATCGTCAAACCGCAGCGGTCGGAAGCCTGGGCATCCTTTGGCGAAGGTTGGGATCGGATTACGCAGTCGCTCTCAATCGAAAAGACCGGCTCCACCCGGCTCTTTGAGAAATTCACCCAGGAAAAGTGGAATTATTTTCATACCCCCGACCCCTACGACAAACCCTCGCCGCTGTTCGAGCAGTTGACGTGGTTCAAACAAGCCGGCTTCGCCGTGGCAGATTGCTTTTGGCTCCAGTCTGGACACGCCATTTATGGCGGCTATAAATCGCCGGGGGACGCGGGACCACCGCCTGCGCCCGCCAGCGTGTCCTTCGCCGTTGCCCTGGCATCCGCCCGGACGGCTTTACAGGCCATAGAGCAGCGGACCGGGGCGTAGGCGCTCTCGAAAGGAGGCTCGCCAGCATGCGGAACATCAGCCGCCGGAAGTTTCTGAAGGACGCGGGTACGGTTGCCGCTGGAGTGGCAGGCTTACAGGCCGCTGCCTCAACGCCGTCTGAAGCCGAGACGCCGGTCGGTCAGGCAGCTCAGGAAAGCCAGGCCAAAGGGTGGCGTTTCGGTATCCAGATCGAGCCCCAGTTTGGCTTTACCTACGATGACGTTGCCCAGATCGCAAAGGAAGCGGAACGACTTGGTTTTTACGGCTTGTGGGCGTCGGACCATCTTTTTTGGGACTCTCGATCTGAGCAGCGCAACTGCCTGGAGGCCTGGACTCTGCTGACCGCGCTGGCTCCGGTGACGACCAAATTACGGCTGGGCAC
>WTHD01000100.1 GCA_011523265.1 Candidatus Binatota bacterium | reverse complement strand
GTACTTACGGAAGCGCTGATTCTCCATCCCCTCTTGGGAGGGAATAGAGGAATCGATGGTGCTGGGTGGAGTCACAGGACCAATTCGAGGAGGAAGTTCGTATGTCACTCAGTCAAACATTACACGCCACTACGCCGACCTGGCAAAAGACGCTCGCGCACCCCTTTGTGGTCGGTCTTGGAAACGGCAGCCTGCCTTTGGAAAAATTCCAGTTTTATATGTGTCAGGATTATATATTCCTGATTGAGTACAGCCGCGTCCTGGCCCTGGCAACGGCAAAAGCTCCCGACCTGGACACCATGGGGCGCTTTGCCCAACTCCTTGATGCGACCCTCAATCAGGAAATGGCGCTCCACCGTGCGTTTGCCGCGGAGTGTGGCATCAGCGCGGAGACCCTGGAGGCAACCCAGGCCGCGCCAACCACGCTGGCGTATACGAATCATTTAGTACGGGTGGCGGCGCTCGGAGACCTGGCCGCCATAGTCAGCGCGGTTCTGCCCTGCCAGTGGGGCTATAGTGAAATCGGCCAGACCCTGGCACGACAGGGCAAGCCGAGCGCTCCGGCATTTTACGGCAAATGGATTGATATGTACGCCGACCCAGAGTTTGCCGCACTCTCGACCTGGCTCCGGGACGTGCTCGACCGCCTGGCACCCACCGCGGATGAAAGGCAGCTCACCCGGATTTTTCAAACCAGTGCCCGCTACGAATACCTCTTCTGGGAGATGGCCTACCAAACGCAGGACTGGCCGATATGAGCGAATTACCCGCCTGTGGCTTGTTCGTGTGGCCTCCGTAGGTCGGATTAGCGTAGCATAATCCGACAGGGGTAATACGCGGGCTGTTGGGACTACCCGGAGTTCAACACGTCTTCGATAACCTGTTGCAGGCAGTTAGGTGTATCCAGAAAATACACGCCGTCATTTTTCCAGTCGTTTGAAGAACGCCTCACGTCACCAATCTCGCTAGGCCGTGTAACTGACAGGATGTAGGCGTGCAGACGTAGATTTGTCTCAGTCTCCCGAATCCGTTCTTCAATAGTCTTGATGTCTTGGTGCAACTTGACCTTTCTGCGCTCCCTGTCCCCGTACCGGCTTAACCCCTTAGGATCAAGAAAAATAACGTGCTGACAGTCCGTGCTGTTCAACCAGACAATGAAGTCGGGGTAATAGCCGAAATCGTCGAAAAACGACACGCCCCGACCGCGCGTCAGATTGCGGATCAGGTATAATTCCTTGCCTTGTAAACACTGGGCGCGACTTTCGGCCAATTCCACGAGTCTCTCGACGACTGTTTTTTCGTTCTCGTCCAAGGCAACCGGACGGACCGTGATGTTACAATTCGGCTTAACGTAAAGAAGCGGCTGATAGGCATGAGCGCCGGTCATGATGGCACCGAGTTTCAGGGTATCGAAATAGCGGGATTCAATATTCGCCTTCAAGTTCTGTATATCGCCGATCAACTGACTCTGCGTCACGTCCACCGACAGCTCGTAAGACCTCACGTTGTTAGGATCGCTTTCGTCCAGCGTCACGACCTCGATGTTGTCGCTCTCCCAGCGCCGTCGTTGTTTGCGCCAGAATTGGTCGGCATATTCGGTCATGAGATCAAGAGCGATATCTTCCAACCCCCGCACGCTCTGAAAATCGGTCAGGTTCAGCCGCTCCATCGGCATATACAGGTCATACCAGTTTTCATTCTGCAAAAGACTCTCGACCGCCTCTGGTCTGATAGCCAGATTATGCCAGTCGTTCTGCTGCTTACGCCTCAGCAGCGTGTCGTACATCCGGGATCGGTTAAAAAAGCTGGTATGGTGTGGCTCAAGTTTGACTGACTCTTTTTGCGTGGAGGCAGCGGAAGATACGTCGCCGGATGCCACGGATTGTAACTGCGGGTACAAATCAAGCGTTATGATGGGAGCATCAGCATCGCCGGGATTCGGAAGAGTCACGCGCGCCTCGGAGCGCTCATACTTCTGATTGTCTTTGAGGCGGATCAATTTCAGGTTTGGTTGCTGACCGAAGTTCCAGGTTACGGGCAGTGCGATTGTTTCCTGCTCAACGCGCATACCTTCTTTTTCCAGCAGGTTTCGGAAAGTCTGCATGTAGTTGGCGCGTAGTCCGAATATATACAGGGTTTCCAGTTCTCCGAGATCGACACTATCGCTCGGGAGTTCTGCTCCACTTTTACGGTGACGTTTCAGGCTCGTATTCCACCCTTTCAGGCGGACCCCGCGCCCGAACATCTGAATGATTTCCGGGCCTTCACCCACCCCGACATGCATCAGCCCCATTGTGCTCACCCGCCAGGAGTTCCAACCGGCAATGAACCGACGCGCACCGATAACGATGTTCACGGTCGAGTCCGGTCTGTCCACATCGGCGAACAGCCGTTCTGCAAATCCGGCCTCCCGGTTAATGGAGATATTGGGATTGGCTTTCTCCAGCAGCAGCTTATGGAGAGCCGTCGAATCGCCGATATTGACCACACCGAAGACAGGCTTGTCCGCAACCCGCAGGTGTAGTTCACCTTCCCCCGTAGTCAGATAGACGACGTGCAGTGTCCCATACCCGTGAAACAGCGTGTCACACATATCGGCGTAGAGATCGTCTTGCGAGTGTCGGTTGAGATAGCCGAACCGTCCGGCGAAGTAGTCGTTGCCCGTCTCATCGGGCAGGCCGGATTGCCCGGTAAGCAGGCTGGTGAGCATAGGCCGGACTGCATCGGCGTTTGCCAGCACCCAGCCCAGGAAGTCGAGAATGAGGATAACATCAGACTTCGTTTCCGTGTCGGCTTTACTTTTACTGGAGCCGATGACAGTTTTGCCTAGAAACACCCACAGCGGCTTCGTCAGGTTGAATTCCGACCATTGTGCGCCCTTGTCCTGCCAGATTCGGTACTGCTGGTAGAAGGTCAACAGACAGCCCAGCAAATACATATTGCTGCTCTCGTCTGCTATTCCGCTCCGCAGGTTAGAGATGGCGTAATCCTTGCCATAACCGTCGTCGTGAAACTGGCGATAGGCGTAGTCGAACAACAGACATTTAGCGTAGGCGTTCAGCAGTTCCGCATCCCTGCTGACCACTTGGTTGAAGGTGGCCGAATACTCGAAGGTGAAGCCGCCTCGGGACAGTTCCTTGCGCCGCTCGCGCCACACTTTGCCGGACGCGCCCAAGTGACCTTCATCGACCAGCACCAGATTGTTGTCGCCAAAGTCCTGCACCGCTACGCGCTTGACGCCTTTCTTCTCGGCCAGCTTGTTCAGGTCAATGATCTCAATATGCGAGAACAGGTCGGCCCCGGCCTCGGCAGAAAACAAGCGTGCCCGCAGACCGCTAGCCTGCAATTCGCGCTCGTGCTGGGCCGACATCTGTTCGTTGGGCGTCAGCAGGACGATGTTGTTCAGCCGCCCGCCGGACCGGGCCAGGTAGTGTCGGAATTGCAGGATGTGGGCATGCATGAGGAGGGTCTTGCCAGAGCCGGTAGCGCTTTGAAAGGCGAGTGTGCGGAGGTCGTCCGGTTTGTAATCCGGCATGGCCGCAGTCTGTCGGTCCCCGGCCTTGGTCGCGTTCAGGGCGGCGCACAGTGCTTCGGGGTCGGTGAAATAACGGTTCAGATAATGTTCGGTGAACAGCAGGGCGAGATACTGATAGGGTTTCCATTCCCGCCCGTGTTCGCCGGTCATGCGTAGCCGGTGGCTATGCGCCGCAATGTTGGCATCGTATGCAGAGAATTGGTCAGGCGTGACGGTGCTGAGAGTCGGGTTCAGATACAGCGCGCGGGCGTATTCACTCT
>WTHD01000538.1:6299-17613 GCA_011523265.1 Candidatus Binatota bacterium | reverse complement strand
ATCAGATACAGGCCGGGTGACTCCGACCGGATCGGTGCGGGCATCACCCCAGTGGTGGGGAGCATGAACAGGTCAACGGTCTCCAATTGCCGCAGCAGTTGAGTACGGATTTGCTCCCGGACTCTCTGACATTGTAGATAGGTCGTTCCTCGCACGAGATTGCCCAGCGCAAGGATGAGACGCAGGTCTTGGTTGTAGTCCTCGGCCTGAGTCTGCATGTCTGCCAGATGATACGCCGCCGCATCGGCACAGAGGAGCGGCCAGAAGGTTGCTTGGAGTTCGCCCAGTGTGATTGATTCCACGTCGACGATCTCAGCCCCAAGCGTTTCCATTTGTGTCACGGCTGTATTAAACGTGGCGAGAATCTCCTCCCCGCAGTTGTCCTGGAAGAGCGTGCGCGGAATGCCGAGACGCAGGCCCTTGATATCGCGACCCAACTTTTCACTAAAATCGGGAACTGGTACCTTAGCAGACGCCGGATCGAGGGGGTCGTAACCAGCGCAAGCCTGGAGCATGAGCGCACTATCTTGAACGGTTCGAGTCATGGGTCCCGTGTGGTCGAGATTCCATGACAGGGGGAAAACGCCCGTGCGGCTCACCCGGCCGTACGTGGCCTTCATACCGACAATACCACAGCAGAAAGCGGGCCAGCGGATGGAGCCGCCCGTATCACTCCCCATGGCACCAAAAATCATTCCGGCGGCCAGGGCCGCTCCTGAACCGCTGCTCGATCCGCCTGGGTCAATCTCAAGGTTCCAGGGGTTACGGGCTGGCTGGAAATGCGAAGCCAGGGTTGGCGTTCCTGCGGCAAATTCGTAGGTTGCTAACTTCCCGAGCAGCAGCCCACCGGCCTGCTTGAGTTTCGCAACGGAGGCACAGTCCTGCTGAGCCGTATAATCTCTGCGCAACTTTGAGCCTCCGGTCGTCCGACCTGCTTCATAGATGTCTTTGACGGCCAGAGGAATGCCGTGCAACGGGCCTCGATAGTCCCCAGCCCGGATTTGCTCTTCTGCCTCCCGAGCGGCAGCCAGCGCCTCTTCGGCAAAGACTGTGACGTAGGCGTGAACCTGCGAGTCGAGTGCGGCAATGCGTTCCACCATGGCTTGGGTCAGTTCAACTGGAGACAATTCACCGTTTTTGATGAGGTCAGCGGCCTCTGCGAGCGACATATAAGCGAATTCGGAGCTTGAGCGTGCCATTACTTAATCCTCCACTGCCGCCTTAAAGATCAAGGCGGGTTCTGTCTCCGGTCGCACCATGCCCTGCACGACAGATTCCCATTCGAGCAACGCGGCATAGGCCGTAGTGAGCTGCTCAAGGTCATCGTTGCCGAGTGTGATCCCCACTTCTAAAAGCTTTGCCTCAACGATTTGTCGGTGGTTCATCGTGTCCCTCCGTCCGCTTACTTATAAGGGTGGCAGTCTCTCCCGCATTCTACAGGGTCAGTTCTGTCTTTGACCAATTCAGCCTACTCTTCTGGGGGGCGGGTTTGTCAAGCCGGCAAGCGAGAAGAAGCCCTTCGCGAGTACAGTAAAGAGCCTCAATCCTTCATCTTCTGGAACACACGCATCCATGGCATAATGTCGCATAGTTGGTCTGGTGGCCCAAGGCGACCCCTATCGACCATGAAGGAGGGCAGGCCCATGTCGGATACTGTATTCACCAACGTGATGATTCTCGACGGAAGTGGGAGTGCGCCGTACTTGGGCGAGGTCCTCGTCCAGGACACGCGTATCAAGACTATCGCTGCCGGTGCTCACACCGTGGCTCGGGACGGTGCCACACTAGTCAACGGTGACGGCGCCACACTGATGCCCGGCTTGGTCAACTGTCACGGGCACCCGACCTATCCCAACATGGGAGCAGACCTCTACGAGACCGGCGAAATCCCGGTGGAGGAGCATGTGCTCATCACCATGCATAACGTGAAAACCATGCTCGATCACGGTTTCACCGCCCTGGTGAACGGCTCCTCCGCCAAGGCGAGACTCGATATTGTTATCCGTAACGAGATTAATGCCGGCAAGATCCCGGGGCCACGCATGCGAGCGGCCACGCCGGAACTCACCGTGACCGGCGGGCTGGGCGACCTGAGGCAGCTGCATATGTACCATGAAGGTTTCGCGGAGGTCCTCGACGGCCCCGAGGAGATTCGGAAATACACCCGGCTGATGATCCGTGAGGGTGTCGACGTTATTAAACTCATGATTTCGGGGGACAACTTCGTGCGAACCGGTACCGCGCAAATGACAGTGATGCAGGAGGACGAAGTGGCGGCATGCTGTAGTCTGGCGCGCGCGCACAACCGACGCGTGATCGCGCATGCGCGTACGGCTGAATCTGTCAAGATGTGCATCCGGCACGGCATCACGCTCATCTACCACGCGAATTTTTGCGACGAAGAAGCGCTCGACTTACTCGAAGCCAACAAGGACGGGTATTTCGTTAATCCAGCCATCGGCCTCAGTTATGCCACGCTGAACCAGATGGAAGAGTACGGTGTCACCCGGGCCATGGCCGAAGCGTGGGGCTTTGAGCACGAACTGGAAAGCGCCATACACACCACGCAAGAACTCCACAGACGCGGGGTGCGCGTCTTGCCGTTTGGTGACTATGGCTTTGCCTGGAACCGGATCGGTAAGGATGCCCGGGACCTCGAACACTTTGTGAATCTGATGGGATTCAGCCCAGCCGAAACGCTCATGATGGCGACCAAGTCCGGTGGTGAGTGTTTCGGGGACCAGCTTGGAATGATCAAAGAGGGTTATCTGGCCGATCTGATCCTAGTCGATGGCAATCCCGTCGAGGATATCAGCCTGCTCCAGGACCCGGACAATCTCCTCATGATCATGAAGGACGGCGCGTTCCATAAGGAACCACAGGTCAGACGAGCGGCCCGACTGCGCACCGCCGCCGCCTAACCGGATCAACATCCCGCGTCTGTGGCTTGCGCCGGGAGGAATATTGCCCTTAGCGAAATGCGGGCATGATCTCCTGAGCGAACAGTTCCATCGAGCGCGAGCCCTTGGCTGGATCGACCCCCGGGACCTGCATAGCCATGACTAAATGGGTACAGGATGAGGTGTTGACAAATGCCTCAACTTTACGCCCCACCTGGTCTGGAGTGCCTACCATCCAGGCCTGTCCATAGGACGAGTGGCGAATGTCTCGCGCCTCTTTGATCTCCCACAGTCGCTCGTCGCCGGCGACATCTCCGCTGGTCTTAAACCAGCCATCGTACACCTGCATCATCCAGTGGGCCTGATCCTGGATATCCTCCCAGGCCTCGTCCTCGGTCGGCGCTACATAGACGAAGTGCAGTTGGGTGGTCGAAAAATCAGCCGGCGTGCGGCCCTGCTGTTGCAGCAGCTCGTAGTAGCGGGGTGCCCAGTCCGGGCCCAACGTGAGGTGGAGATGATAGCCCTCACGGGCCGCTCGCTGCATGGCTTTTTCGGTGCGGGCACCAATCCAGATGGGAGGATGGGGCTGCTGCACAGGTTCGGGCTGGATATGCACATCTTTGATCTGGGTAAACTGCCCTTCGAACGTGACCGTATCCTCGGTCCACAGGCGTCGGATCAGGTCGAGCCCCTCGGCCAGGCGGGCCGAACGCTCTTTGCGGGGCATACAAAAGCCGGAGAATTCATCGACGCGATAGCCCTGTCCTACCCCGAGGTCAAAGCGTCCCTTGGAGAGGTTGTCAATGAAAGCCACGTCTTCGGCCACGCGCACAGGATGATAGAAAGGCAGCAGCAGCACAAACGTGCCAATGCGGATACGTTCGGTCCGGGCTGCAATGGCGGTCGCGGCGTGTAACGGCGTCGGATTATAGTCCCCGCTGAAGTGATGTTCGGTCAACCAGATATTGTCATAGCCGAGTTCATCGGCCCGCACACACTGGTCAAGCAAGAGCCGGTAGAGGTCGGAATAGGGCCGGAACCAAGGCGCGGGATTACGGAAGTCGTGCATCAGTCCGAATTTCATGGCTGCCTCCTTTTGGGCTCTTCCATAGGACTGAACTATAACGGTTGCGTACCGTCCGGAAAAGACTGCGGGGCAGAGCCGACAGGCGGCGCAGTCCCCAGCGTCAATAGCCACCCAGAGCTTGAGAACACGATCCGGGTCGCTTATGGTCTCCTGGACGAGCATGTCGTTCGCATTTTCGCGCGCGGTCGGGATCGCGACAGTAGAGCACGGAGAACGAATATCCGTAGGAAGTCACGATGAATGATATCGAGGCCTCGGTCGGAGAGCGTTTGTCGGTCGAGGACATTGAGCTCGAAGTGATACGCCGGGGCCAGGGACGGCCAGTCCTGCTCCTGCACGGCCTGCACAACGTCGATCCTCGGGCGCGTTTTCTCGATCTGCTCGGCCGGCGGGCAGAGATCATAGCCCCCTCACACCCCGGCTTTGGCCACTCGGCGCGCCCGCCGGACTTCGACTCGGTGTACGACTTGGTACGCCTGTATCTGGACGTCCTCGAAGCGCTGCCGTATGAGCGGGTCAGCCTCGTGGGATTGTCCTTTGGCGGCTGGCTGGCGGCGGAAATCGCGGTCGCGTGTAGCTATCGTATTGACCGGCTCGTCCTGGTGGATGCCTTTGGCATCAAGGTCAGCGACCGCGAGACCCCGGATATCCTGGACGTCTTTAATACCTCTCCCCAGGAAGTGGAGCGGAACCGCTGGCATGACCCCGAGAAATGGGCACTGGACTTTAACGCGCTATCGGATGACGAAATCGTCGTTCACGCCCGGAACCGGGACGCGCTGTGCCTGTACGGCTGGCAGCCCTATATGTACAACCCCCGGCTCAAGCGTTGGCTGCGTCGGATCAGGCGGCCGACGCTGGTGTTGTGGGGGGCGAGCGACGGGATCGTGACACCGGCCTACGGGCGGGCCTACAGTGCGCTGATTCCCGGCTCGTGCTTCGATGTCATTGCTGAGGCGGGACACCATCCTGAGATCGAGCAGCCCGAGGCTTTTGTTGAGCGTGTGGCTGCCTTCTTGGCACAAGAGAGTTGAGCGAAGAGGAGGCTGAGGAGCACGCCATGGAAGTCTGGTATCATAACGAGAACCCGTATCCCTTTGTCCCGCAAGACGTGCTCGATCGCGCCGATTCCGTCCGGGCCAGCCTGCCGAATAAGTATTGCGACCCACGGGTCGCCGCCGACTTGTTCGAGGAAACCTTTGACGAGTTCATGCTATGCGACGAGTGTGGAATCAATGTTGTCGCCATCGAGCATCATGCCGGAATCAATTCCCTGTTTGGAGCCAACCCGCTGGTCCTGGGTATTCTCGCCCGCCAGATACGCCAGGTCCGCATTCTCAGTATGGGAACCTTGATCTCGCTGCGGCCAGACCCGGTCAGAGTCGCGGAGGAGTATGCCACGGCGGATGTCATTTCGCGTGGACGCCTGGATATCGGCTTCGTGAAGTCAGGCGCGAGTGAGATGGCGTCCAACAATGCCAACCCGGTGACGAATATTGAGCGCTACTGGGAGGCGATCGATCTCGTCACCAAGGCGTTGACCTTTCAGGAGGGACCGTTCAGTTGGGAGGGCAAGCACTACACGCACCGGCACGTGAACATCTGGCCGCGCCCGTGGCAGCAGCCGCATCCGCCGCTATGGGCGGCGACGGGCGACCCGGAAACGGCGAGCGAGGTCGGCCGGCGAGGGATGGTCAATGTGTTAGTGCTGCGCGGCGAGGAGGGGACCAAGCGGGCCTGGGCCGCGTATCGTCAGGCGCGTGCGGAGGCTGGGCTGCCCAAGGTCATGACCGACCACTTTGCGTATGCAGCCCTGGTCTATGCCGGGGACACCCATGAAGAGGGGATCGAGATCGGGAGCAAGCTGCTGTGGTTTCTCAACACGAGTCTGAAGATGGCGCCCCAGTACGCCCAGTTTCTGCCTGGGGCGACGCCGCCCCACTTTGCGCCCCAGGTCTACCGCACCGCACCCGAGCCGGACACTCAGGCCAAGGGGCCGGCGGACAGTAGCCGGGCGCCGGCCGTGCAGGCAGACAAGCCTGTCGCTCCGGCCATCCTCAACGTCGGGGGACTCACG
This sequence comes from Candidatus Binatota bacterium, assembly GCA_011523265.1. Classification (GTDB taxonomy): domain Bacteria; phylum Desulfobacterota; class Binatia; order Bin18; family Bin18; genus Bin18. Next base: position 11,549 of record WTHD01000538.1, on the reverse strand, counting down.
AATATCGATACCGCACAAGCTATGGCGCGGGGGATCCTGTTCGCCGGCAGCCCGGCCACCGTCTACCAGCAGATCATGGATTTTTACCGCAAGGTCGGCGGCTTTGGTCATCTGGTCATGATTGGGCGGTCGGGGTTCATGACCCATGCCGAGGCCGAGAAGGGCATCAGACTCTTTGCCAGGGAGGTGCTGCCCCGGCTGAAAGAGATCACACCCGTCACTCCTCCGTAAAGTCCGGTGCTGATAGCGAAGGGAAGTGCTCGGGAATCGTTTCGCGGAGCCTTTGCCTTTTCCCTCTGACTGGCCTTAGTAGCCGAGCTGTTTGTCGACAACCCCGAGGAGGGGCTCGCCCCGCTGGGCACGGCGCAGGTTCTCACAGAAGCGGTCGAGGTTGCGCGTGGCGCGCAGTTGACTGGCGCCCGCCGTGTGCGGCGTCATGACGACGTTCTCAAACGTCCACAAGGGATGATCGGCCGGCAGGGGCTCGACCGGGGCGACATCGAGCGCCGCGCCGCCACACCGGCCGTCTCGCAGGGCCTGTACCAGCGCCTCTCCGTCTATGATCTCGCCTCGGGTGACGTTGACCAGCAGCGCACCCGGCTTCAGGTGGTCGAACGTTGCCGCGTTGAACATCTGCCGCGTCTCGGCCGTGAGCGGACAGCAGATCGCAACCACGTCAGAGGCCGCCAGCAACTCGGCCAACCGCTCCCGTCCCCACACCGCGTCCACTCCGTCCGACGCCGGGACGGGCTGTTCGTCCAGGGCTAACACTTGCATACCGAACGCCACCGCCCGGCGGGCCATGGCCCGACCGGTCCCCCCGAAGCCGACAATGCCCATGGTCAGCCCCTCAAGCTCGATCTCTTTGCGACGCATGGCCTCACGCTCCTGCCAACTGGACGAGCCGAGGCGGATGGCGGTCGCGATCTGGCGGGTGAGCGCCAGGAGCAGGCCGAACCCGGTGTCCGCCAGGTGTCCGCCCACCAGGCCTTTTTCACCGGTCAGCACAACGTCGGAGTCCCGCATCGCCGGGTAGAGAAACATATCCACCCCCGAGGCGATGGCGTGTACCCAGCGCAGGCGGGGAGCGGCCTGAAACAAGGCTTCGGGCAAGAAGCCGAGGATGACCTCGACATCATCGGCCAGGGCGATGGCATCGCCCACCCGAGGGGCGACCTTGACGGTCGAGCCGGGCGCCGCGGCCCGAATCTTTGCCAGGTCGCCCTCGGACACTTCGGGCAGGGTCAACCCGAGCAGAACGAGAATCGATAGCGGTTCGTCCAGTTTGACAGCAGTCATAGGTCTCATGCTCCCTTTTTGCTGTCAGCAGTCGTATGACGCGGTGAGGGCGCTGTCAACGTATTGACCTATTCCAGATAGTGGGTCGTATACCAGTCTGCGATCTCTCCGCCCTTCGCCACCCATACCTCTTCCCGCTGGGTGATATGGGCGAGCGCCTTGGCGAAGTATTTGCCGCGAAAGGGATGGCCGATCAGGAAGGGATGCAGACAGATCGCCATGACCCGCCCGGTCTTGGCCCCGTCCTCGTACAGCACGTCGAACTGATCCACGATCATCTGGTAGAACTCTTCCGCAGACATGCCACGCTCAAGGAAAGCCGGGATGTCGTTGAGCTCGACCGAATAGGGCATGGAGATCAGGCGTCCCTGGGCGACCCGCATCGGATAGGGCTGCTCGTCATTCACCCAGTTGCAGACGTACTCGATCCCATACTCCGCCAGCAGGTCCGGGGTCCGGTAGGATTCGCTCAGCGCCGGGCTCAGCCAGCCTTTGGGGGCGGCCCCGGTTGCCGACCGGATGGTGTCTACCACGTCCCGGATCAGCGCCCGTTCCTCGGCCTCGGGTTGCTCGTTAAGGAGCACCGAGTTTGTCGTGCCGTGTCCCATCCACTCCCAGTGCCGCTGATTGCCGGCCTCGATGATTTGCGGATAGTGCGCGCAGACCTCCGAATTCAGGGCGACCGTGCCCGGCACGTCGTATCGATCCATGACCTCCATCAGGCGCCAGATGCCGACCCGTACGCCGTAATCGCGCCAGGAGTAGTTCAGGACGTCCGGCTTCAGATGCGCCGTAACCGGCGTGATCGAGGTCGCGGGCTTGTCGAAGTGAAAGTGCTCGATGTTGGGAATCACCCAGACCGCGATGCGAGCGCCGTTCGGAAACCGGAGCGGTTTGCGGTCGACAATCGGTGAATAACTGAAACGCTCGTGCTCCATGCTTGTCTCCTATCCCGATGCGTGTGATGGCGGGTTATCACCCACCCAAAATATAAGGGTGAAGAGAGGGCGTCACCCCGCCGCCGCTCCGAACATGCGATCGAGATAGGAGTTCAGCAAATGGTGGATGGCTTTTTCGAGACCCATGGTCGGCCCGGGGCGGAAGTTGCGGGAGCCGACGCCGTTCTGGAGCGAGAGCATCATCTCCTTGTCTTCGCCGGCGACCAGCCGGATGAAATCCTTGACCACCGTGTTCTTGGCCTCGAAGGCCGGCTGCTCAAACCACTCGTCCGGGTATTGGGTCAGGATGGTAATGCGCGTTTTGTCCGGCGCGATGGGATGACAGAACCACGGCTGGAGCATGTCGGGCCGGGCAAACATATTGAAACTGGGCCGGATGAAGATGGTGAAGGCAAAGGACTGCGACTTCTGCTCCAGCCAGGGCATGGCCTTGCCAAACAGCCAGGCGCCGTCCGGGGCCATGGTCAGACTCTCGTACTCCGAGTGGTAGCCGTGTGGGGTCAGGTAGAACGGAAATTTGTCTACGGGAAAGACCTTGCCGAAAGACGAGCCGTGAATCACGCCGACGTGATAAATGTCCATCAGGTTTTCCGGGATAAACTTCCAGTTGCAGTCCAGCTCAAAGGTGTATTCGTCGGCGATGCGGGTGTCTTCGGCGTGTAAAAACCCGGCGGCTTCCTGCACGCGGTCGACAGCAAGATAGGAGGCCAGGCTCTCCGCCTGGGGATCGAAGTTAATGAAGATATAGCCCGCCCAGGTATCGAGTTGAACCGTGGGCAAACGGCAGGACTTCCAGTCGAAGGTGGTGACCTGTGCACTATAGGGCGCACCGGTCAACTCGCCGTTCAGCCCGTAGGTCCAGGCGTGATACGGACAGCTGAACTCCTGGGTATTCCCCTCACCCCGGACAACTTCGACCCCGCGATGCTGACACACGTTGGCAAAGGCGTGCAGCCTGCCGCCCTTATCCTGACAGATAAGGACAGGCTCGCCGGCAATCCGCAGGGCGCGGTAGTCGCCCGGCTTGGCGTATTGCTCGACCCGGCCAACGCACAGCCAGTCTTTCATGAAGATCTGTTCGATCTCTTTCTGGAAAATTTCGGCTGAGGTGTAAAACTCGCCCGGCAGATGCCTGGCGTGCAGCAGGTCCTGGCGTGTTTTTGAGAAGTTCTGAAGGGCGAGCGGTGCAGCCATAGATTCTCCTAACGGTTGAGGAAGTCGAGCAGCGCCGCGTTACACGCCTCGGGATTATCCTCAATCACCATATGACCTGCGCCGGGAATTTCGACCCACTGACCGTCCGGGATGCGGGCGAGCATCTTTTGACACGTGTCAACGCTCAGCACGTCCGACTCCCCACCGCGCAGGATCAGGGTCGGGCAGCGAATCTGACTCAAAAGGTCCCAGGTCTGCTGTGGATCGTCAGGCTTCAGGTTCGGGTCGAAAATAGCCTGGTCTATCCGCCACGCTATCCTGCCGTCCGTGGCCTCCTTAAGCATCCAGGTGAGACGCGTCTGGCGGTTTTCCTCCGAGGCTTTGGGGTGGCGCATCTGCAGAAACGCCTTGGCCGCCTGCCAGGAGTCAAACCCCGCCGGCGTCTCCCCCAGCTCGGCGCGTATGCGCTGCATGCCAGCGGGGTCAATCTCCGGGCCGATGTCCAGGATGCCCAGCGCCAGCACCCGCTCGGGGTGACGCGCGGCGTAGTGGATGGCGTTGAGACCGCCCATCGAGTGGCCGATCAGGATGAACCTGTCGAGTTGGAGCGTCTCGACAAAGACCTCCACATCCGAGACGTAGGCTTCCCGCGTGTAGTCGCCGTCCGCGGCCCAGTCGGTCTCACCCCGTCCGCGCTGGTCCAGGGCCAGGACCCGATACCGGTCGTTCACGACCGCGGCCAGCTCATCGAACCAGTGGCCGTAGGCCCGTAAGCCGTGCAGACAGACCATAGGCGTTGCCTGCGCATCGCCCCACTCCACATAATGTAGCCTGAGGCCGTTGATGGTGGCATAGCGACTCGTTGCCTGGCTGGACATGGCTCCCTCCCCTGATTGTTGTGCTACTGCGTGACAAAGCCGCCATCCACGGACATGGCCGTTCCGGTCACAAAAGAGGCCGCGTCGGAACACAACCAGACAACGGCCTCGGCAATCTCCTCCGGTTGCCCCATGCGACCCACCGGCTCCCTGGCCTCGATGGCCTTGATGATCTGGTCGCCCAACTCGGGCTGGGCGGCCAGGACCTTATCGACCAGCGGCGTCTGGACCGGCCCCGGGCAGACGGCGTTCACCCGAATGCCGGACTTGGCATACTCCAGGGCCGCGGTTTTCGTCAGGCCGAGGACGCCGTGTTTGCTGGCCGAATAGGCCGGCATGCCGTTCGAGCCCACCAGCCCGAAGTTCGAGGCGGTGTTGACGATCGCACCCCCGCCCTGGCTCAACATATGCGGAATCTCGTGTTTCATGCATAACCACACGCCGGTCAGGTTGGTCGCAATAATCCGGTCCCAGTTCTCCTGGCTGCACTCGGCGGTCTGCTTGATGTCCCCCTGAATACCGGCGTTGTTCAGGGCGCAGTCCAAACGGCCATAGGTGCTCACGGTCTGCTCGACCAGGGCGGCTACCTCCGCCGCCTGGGAAACATCGGCCCGAACGAACCGCGCCGTTCCTCCGGCCGCCTCGATTAGACGGACCGTCTCCTGTCCGCCGTCCTCATCCACGTCGGTAACAACAACTCTGGCACCTTCTCTGGCAAAAACCACCGCCGAGGCGCGCCCAATGCCCGAGCCGCCACCGGTTACCAGCGCTACTCTTGTGTCTAATTGCCCAGCCATGGCCGTTGCTCCTTTCTGATGAAAACCGTTCGTGAGAGGTTTATTCCACCCGCCGGAAGCGGGCGGGCTCAATGGCCTCAAAGATGTGGGGGTGGTGATACAACTCCACGGCGCTGGTGACTTCCACCAGCGCAAGCGTCAGATGGTAGAGCGGCTGCGCCT
>WTHD01000538.1:0-6199 GCA_011523265.1 Candidatus Binatota bacterium | reverse complement strand
ACGGCGCTGGTGACTTCCACCAGCGCAAGCGTCAGATGGTAGAGCGGCTGCGCCTGTGCGGGGAGTTGGTCAAGCGGAAACTGGTCGAGATAGGCAACCACGGCCTCCAGTTGAGGAAAGAGCGCGTCGTAGAACGCCTGAATCTCCTCCATGCTGCTGGACAGACGCTTGGCACGACGCTCGCGCTCCGTGGCCAGGGCCCAGGCCCTGAACGGCTCAAGGCTCTGAAACGGCTCCGGCAGGGACACTTCGGCCATCAGTGCCCCCGTCCGTTGAAGAACCCCATATAGTCTTCCAACACTTTGTGAAAATGCCGAATCTGGATCTCATCATCCTGGAGGATGAGATGCGTTTTCGCCCGCGAGGTCAGACCGGTTTGCAGGGTCTCATGCGCCACGGCATCCTCCTGGAGCACATCGCAGATGCGGTGTTTGAGGTATTCCTGGCTGAGTCGCTGGCCGGCAGTTTCGGCGGGCGGAAAATGGAATTTGATCTCCCAGATGCAGCGATCCACCGCCAGCGGCCAGAAATTATACGTCATGTAATAGTCGTCTTCGATGCCCCGGAACTGGAGAATGACAAAATTGGGAAAGATCACAAAAAAGTCGAAATCCCCCAGCATGGGCAGGCGGCTGTTGGTGGTGGCCGTATTGAGCTGGTTCATGAGCGCCCCGGTCGGCGTCGGGGTACTTTCCGAATTATAGGTGGTCGACCAGACCGCGTGATGGTTATACAGCTTCACGCCGGAGAGACGCAGATAGCGGTTGTCTTTGAGGACGAACATCCCAGGAAAGGAGTAGCGATGCTGGAAGGGCAGGTGGTAGGCTTCGTTCTGGGCGTCCAGGGCAACCTTCCAGTTGGCGTTCTCTTCGACTTTATACGTATGGGTGTGGGTGCGTTTATGAAAGGCGGCCCCTTTCATCTGTTCGGCCACGCCACCCAGGTAGTCGGTGAGCGTCTCTTGGGGCTGTGAGCCCAGATGGACGAAGATAAACCCTTCCCAGATGTCGGTGGTCACCGGGGTGAGCCCCAGCTCGCTCTTATCGATATCGTGGAAGTTATCTTCGTCCGGGACGCCGGTGAGCTGCCCCTGGGCGTTATACCCCCAGCTGTGAAAATGGCAGGCCAGGGCGCCTCGGCAGGTCCCGCGCTCTTCCCAAACCAGCTTGTTGCTACGGTGCGAGCAGACGTTGTGAAAGCCGCGGATGACGCCGTCCTTGCCCCGGATGACCAGAATCGAGGTTTTGCACACCGCCAGCTCGCGCACGAAGAAGTCGCCCGCGTTGGGAATGTCATCGACGCGGCCCACGTTGAGCCAGGTACGGCGAAAGACCCGTTCGCGTTCAAGCTCAAAATACTCCGGGGAAATGCACGATTCCGCCGGCACGGGTCCGGTCCCCAGCTCGGGATATTCCTTTGACCAGCGTCTGTTCTCCGTCGCGGTTTGCATGGCAATCCCTCCCTATTTTGGCTTGATCTTCTCAAGAATCGTTCGGCTCAGTTCACCCTCTCTCACAGCCCTTCTGCCTCTTTCAAATCGATTGTGTCAAGAGCTGCAGGGAACTAATCGAGGTACGAGACTTGACATATCGCCTGAGAGTTTGCTCTGGTACTGGCATAATCAAATTGTTTTTGTCTGTAACTTATTAGCGAAGGAGGGTCGCTATGGCAGGTACAGATGGTCTGAAGGCGAACGAGCAGCAAGAAGACGCTACTCCGGATATTTTTGCGCCAGCGTTTGGCAAAATCGGTCTCTCTCTGCTTGAAAAGGTCCAGATTCAAGCCCAGGTGCTCGTGCCTCTGCTCCGCGCCTTTCGGGCCGAGTTGGGCGAGGAGCGGGCGAACCAGATTGCCAGCCAGGCCCTGCGGGAGTGGTCGGGCAAGCTCTACCAGGAAATCGGCGGCCAGCTCTCCGGCAGCCCCCGGCAGAAATGGGACGCCATCAATGAGGCCATGTTTAAACGGGTCGGCGGTGATGTGGACCTTGAGACGCTCAAGCGGGAGCCAGAAGCCTGGGAGTTCAATATCACAAGTTGCCGCTACGCGGATTTCTTTCGGCAACTGGGAGAACCCGAACTCGGTGCGCTGCTGACGTGTGAGATGGACGTGGATATCGAAGCGGTGGGCGGTCCCGAGGTCACCATGACCAGGACGCAAACGATCATGAAGGGTGCCCAGTACTGCGACTTTCGGTTCAAGATGAAGACCGGCGGATGATGAGCGGAAGCGTCCGGCGGCCCCTTGACAGCCCTGTTGTCGGCTTTCCTGTTTAGCGACCAAAGGCTTCCAGGATGGCCTCGTGATTTGTGAGCACCTCCTCACGGCTGAGCCCAAAACTGGGCGAGTAGAGGGACACCTCGTCGACTATGCCCTCGTAGCGGGAGAAGGCTTGGCGGCATTCCTGTGGCGTACCGGCAATGGAAATGAGGTCCACCATCTGCTCGCTGACACCGGCCACCATCCCCGTGGTGTCGTTCCGCGCCCAGGCCTCACGAATGCGCGTTTTTTCCTCAGCGAGATCGTGCTGGTCCAACACAATATCGTAGTAGGGGAAAGTGGTGTAAAAGGCGATCTGCCGCTTTGCTCTGTGCCTGGCTTTCTCTCTATCCTCATCAACGGCACAGATGACCAAACTCATGCAGCCCACCGTGCCCGCCTCTCGCTGGCTTTCCTGCATCCCCTCGGCCATATAGCGGCGCGCAACATCGGCGATGTAACGGGGAGTATTGCAGGCGGCAACGCACAAGCCGTCAGCGACCGCTCCGGTGACTCGGAGGAATTTGGGCATGACTGCTCCAAAGTAGATCGGGATTCGATCTCGGTAGGGACGGGAAAAGCGTTGATACTCACGAATCTGGAGATACTTGCCCTGATAGTCTACGCTCTTTCCGGAGTGGGCGGTCCACATCAAGCGTAGGACTTCCGCATACTCGCGGACATACGCGGCCGGGGGGTAGAACCGCACGGCATGCCAGTTTTCGTTCCAGGCCTTGGGGCCGGGGCCAATGCCAAGAATAAGGCGGCCCTGGGCAATTTCATCCACGGCCGTTGCCGCCAGCTCCATCAGAACGGGGCTGCGTGCCATAGTCAGGGCGATGGCAGTGCCAATGCGTACCCTGTTCGTCTGCATGGCGATAGCGGTAAGGGGAACGAAAGCCTCACGCCAGGCTTCGGTCACCCATACCGAATCGAACCCCGCCTCCTCAGCCTGACTCGCAAAACGGACGATATCTGCCATTGTCAACTGGTCACCCGTGAGAGTGAGGCCTAGACGCATATGCTTCTCCTCTCGCGCACCCTTATTACCTGTCTCATGCCCGTGCCTGGTCGATCAGGGCGAGAACCCGCTCCGGGGTGAGCGGGATCTCGTTGACCCGTACCCCCAACGGTGCCAGGGCGTCCGCCACGGCGTTGGCTATGGCTGCCGGTGGTGAAATGGCTCCGCCTTCGCCCATGCCCTTGATACCGCGCGGCGTGTTCGGCGCTGGGGTTTCTATATGGCCGATTTCGACCTGAGGAACATCCACTGCGGTGGGGGCCAGATAGTCCATCAGCGTACCCGTCAGCAGTTGGCCGTTCTCGTCGTACACGGTCTGCTCGTACAGGGCCGAGCCGATCCCCTGGGCCACGCCGCCCTGGATCTGTCCGTCAACCACCAGCGGGTTGATAATGGTGCCACAGTCTTCGACCACAATCAGCCGCAGCAGCCGGACGTAGCCGGTTTCGATGTCCACCTCGACCGTCGCCAGAACCGTGGCGTTGGCGTGGGTCCAGGGCGGTGGGGTGTAGTGCGCGGTCGCTTCCAAACCCGGTTCTTCGTCTTCCGGCAGACCCGCCGGTGCCTGGACAACCAGCAGGTGGGCGATGTCCTGAAGGGGCATGAGTACCAGGCCATCCGTCTTGCGCCGGATTAGTCCCTCGGCCAGTTCAAGGTCATCTTGTGGCACTTCACTCAGACGTGAGGCCGTGCGCAGAATTTTCTCCCGCAACTGGCTCGACGCCTGAATAATGGCGCCACCGCCGAGCACGGCACTGCGGCTGGCCCACGTTCCCCAGCCGTGCGGAACGGTCGTGGTATCCCCCTGGATCACCCTGACGTCAGCCACGGGCACGCCCAACTCGTCCGCCGCAACCTGAGCAAACGTTGTCTCATGGCCCTGGCCGTGCGAGTGGGTGCCGACCAGGACGGTGACCTTGCCGTTCGCGTCTATGCGCACGGTGGCCGATTCATAGCCGCCCCAGGTGATGCCGACCGGCTCAAAACTGCGATAGCTGTAGGACGAGCTTTCGACATAACAGCCCAGGCCGACACCGAGGTAGCGCCCGTGCTGTCTCGCCTGTTGCTGCTCGGCCCGGAAAGCCTGGTAGTCGAGCATGCCCAGGGCCTTTTGCAGCGCCTCTCGGTGGCTGCCGCTTTCGATCTCAACCCCGGTGATAGTCTGATAGGGATGCTCCTCCTTGCGGATCATATTGCGCAGGCGCAACTCGGCCGGGTCGAGCCCCAGTTTCTGGGCTCCCAGGTCGAGCAGGCGTTCCATGACCAGGATGCTGACCGGCAAGCCCACCCCACGATAGGCTCCGCTCGTGGTCTTGTTGGTGACAACCGACAGGGCCTCGCAGCGGAAGGCCGGGACCTTATAGGGACCTCCGGGGAAGGCCGAAGCCGCCATGCCGGCCTCCAGGGCGGAGCCCCACGGATAGGCCGAGTAGGCACCCACGTCGCAGATAAAACGCCCCCTCACCCCCAGAATAGTTCCCTCCCTAGTCAGGGCGAGTTCCGCCTGCACGACTTGTTGCTTGGCCTGCAAGGTCGAGGCGGACAGGTTTTCGCGTCGGTCTTCGATCCATTTGACCGGGCGGCCGATACGCTTGGCAAGAAAGGTCAGCAGGACTTCCTCGGGATAGACATAGGCCTTGGGTCCAAACCCACCGCCGACATCTGGGGCAATGACCCGAATATGGTGCTCGGGAAAGTCGAGCAGGCGGGCCAGGTGGGCACGCATCAGATGCGGCACCTGGGTCGAGGACCACAGTGTCAGGGAGCCTAAAGCCGGCTCATAGTGGGCCAGACAGCCACGGGCTTCCATGGGCAGCGCCACATGCCGGCCGGTCGCAAAGCGCTCGGCCACGATGCAGTCTGCCGATTGGAAGGCCTGGGCAATCGCACCGGCCTCCATGTCCACCGTCTGCATGAGATTGTCGCCCCATTCCTCATGGATGAGCGGGGTGTCCGGCTGCATAGCCTGTTCTATATCGCGCACAACCTCCAGGGGCTCATACTCGACTGTCACGCGAGCCGCGGCATCCTCTGCCGTGTAGCGGTCCGAGGCGACAACGACCGCCACGGGTTCTCCCACGAAGCGGACTTTGTCCTGGGCTAACACCGACCAGTTGCACGGTTTATGTTTCGGGGCCTTGGCCGGATCATACTCCACGCGTAGGGGGCGGATCGCCTGGGCAACATCCGCCCCGGTCAAGACCGCCTCCACCCCTGGACATGCCTGAGCGGCACTGACATCGACCGTGAGCAGCCGGGCATGCGGGTAGGGGCTGCGGACAAACGCGACCCCGAGGGTACCGGGCAGGTGGATATCATCGACATACTGGCTTTGACCCAACAGCACCCGCGGGTCTTCGACCCGTTTCACCTGGGCGCCGACCATCTTCCCCGTGCCGACCGTGGTCATTGGCTTCCCTCCGACTGTGTCAGTTCCAGAACCATCGCGCGTTTATATCTGGAGGTCAAGGCGAACTTCCCTAGGACGACCCGCCTCTCGTTAGACGGCCCAGCCCGCTGACAATACCTCGGCCTGTTCCAGCACGGTCCGTGTCGCCTGTTCTTGCTTATCGGGTGGATACCCGTGCTTACGCAGAATGCGCTTGACCAGGCGGCGCAGGTTGGCACGGACATTCTCGCGCAGCGTCCAGTCAATGGTGACGTTGTCACGCACGGTTTGCACCAATTCACGGGCAATATCGCGTAAGGTTTCATCACCGAGCACCTGAACCGCACTGTCATTTGTTTCGAGCGCGTCATAGAACGCGACCTCATCTTCCGACAGACCGAGTTTTTCGCCACGCGCGCTGGCCTCGCGCAACTCCTGGGCAAGCTGAATCAGCTCTTCTATCACCTGCGCAGCTTCAACGGCCCGGTTCTGATAGCGACGCAGGGTGTGTTCCAGCATCTCGGCGAACGACC
>WTHD01000407.1 GCA_011523265.1 Candidatus Binatota bacterium | reverse complement strand
GGTATCTATAACGTTGCCGATGACCAGCCGCTGACCCGTCAGGAGTTGGCGGCGGCCATTGCCGAGCTTGAAGGGGTGGCGTCTCCCGCCCCACCCGAGCCCATACAAGGAGAACTGCCTGGGAGTATTGAAGCCTTAACGCGCTCGCAGCGCATCTCGAACAGGCATTTTAAGCACACCACGGGCTGGGCCCCTCGCTATCCCAGTGTGAGAGAGGGCTGGCGTCAGATTCTCAATAGCTGAATAGGAGGTAGACATGACTGTTGATGCACGTCTGCGTGTCGGTCTCTGGTTTCTCATCGCGAGCGGTGTCATGGTTGGCGCGTGGGCGCAATTCTTTCCCCAGGCGTTTTACGATAGTTTTCCCGGCCTTGGTCGCAGTTGGGTTTCGGTCGATGGTCCGTTTAATGAACATCTGGTTCGAGATGTGGGCGGCCTGTATTTAGCCCTGAGCGCAGTAACCCTTGTTGCGGTTTTTGCCAAAACCCGTGAAACGGTTCTTGCCGCCGCGCTCGGCTGGCTCGTCTCCCAGATCCCTCACTTCACCTACCACCTGGCGCATTTGCACGTGTACACTTCGACGCTGGATAAAATTGGGAATGTACTGACGCTGGGTCTGCTCGTCCTGGTGCCGGCCTACGTGTTTGTGCGAGCAATCCGCAAACCGCAGGGGCTGCTTTGATGACAATTTCTCCTGATCCCGGAGGGTTCTATGATCCTCAAGCGTCGAATAGCCACTTCGAGTGATACGGAATTTGTGCGCATCTCGCACCATGCAGCCTATCGCGACGTCGTCTGGCGTCAATTCGGAGCATGGGATGAAGCGCTGCAAGATCACCTGTTCGAGGAGAAATGGATACCGCACCAATTTGAAATCGTCCTCTGCGACGGGAACCCCTGCGGTTTCCTTTTAGTAGAAGACCGGTCCGATCACATCTCTATAAGCGAAATCGTGATCGCTCCCCAATTTCAAGGGCGCGGCATTGGCTCTCGACTCCTCAACGAGGAGATGCAACGCGGACGAGAAGCGAAGTCCCCGCTCCGGCTTCAAGTCCTCAGAGAGAACCGGGCCATCGAGCTATACCGAAGGCTGGGTTTCAAGGAATGCGGCACGACAGAGACGCATATCCGCATGGTCTGGGAAGATTGTGAGCAACACGCAGGATAGCCTCCCTGATCCAACTAGTGCGTTTCACGATAAGTTGTAGCCATGCCATTCCGCGCTCGTCATGCCGGACGTGATCCGGCATCCAGAGGCTGGGGGGCTGGGACCTGGATTCCTGCTTTCGCAGGAATGACGGGCGGCTACACAGCATCGTGATTTGCCCTACTGCGCGAATGCGTCTAACGCGGCCCGGACACTTCGGGCCATGTCTCCATCAATGGCCATCGGATAGAGAATGGAGTACGTAGCCCCGGCCTTTTCAAAAGCTTCAGCCTGGTCTCGACACTCTTGCGGAGTGCCTACAAGAGCGCATTCGGCTACCATGCGTTCGGACACGGCATCCGCCGCACCGGCCTGGTCTCCCCTGAGCGCCGCATCCATAATGTGGGCCGCTTCCCGCTCAAAGCCATGTCGGGCAAAGATTCGATTGTAAAATGGCATCTGGCCGTAAAAGGCTAACTGTTGTTGCACCGAGCGGAGCGCGAGACCACGATCTTCACACACGCAGCAGTGGACAATCGGCGCAATCTCTACGTCACTTGGCGAACGACCGGCTTTCTCCGCCCCGGCTGCAACGCCCTCAATAATTTCTTTCAACATCGTCGGGCCGTATTGGGCCGGGATACTCCCGTCAGCGAGTTGGCCGGTCATCTGAATACTCTTGGGCGATACGCCAGCGAGATAAATCGGGATTTTTCGTTCGGCCTTCGGGATGGACAGGCCCGCGGCCCCGAGCTGAGACAGTCCGGGATGATCGCCATGAAAGACACTTTGCAGCTCTCCAATATAGGCGCGCATCGCCGTCAGCGGTTTGTCCATGGGGAGGCCATACGCCTGGTTCAGGGCGGCATGGCTCGTTCCGAGCCCCAGGAAGAGTCGGCCGGGGGCAATTGTATCAATCGTCAACGCGTGCAGAGCCGCTTGGAGGGGTGGATGCAGAAAAATATTAAAGATCGCGGTGCCGACCTGAATACGGGAAGTCTCGCTGGCCAAGTGTTGGGTGAGCGCTAAAGCGTCTGAGGCTGCTTCGGTGACCAGGAAATTCCGAAAGCCGCGCTCCTCAGCCATTTTTGCATATTCGGTCGCACGCCCCAGCGTCACGCTGGCCGATCCCGTGAACAGCAACATCCCAGGTGTTTGCATATCTCCCCCTTATTCGCTGACGATTCGGTACCTGACAATTCCTCTTGCCTTGGTATACACCCGGCCTACCCTCCTTGGATAGCTAGGTATGATAGAAGACGGGTTCTTATGATGGGGAAACGCCTCGGACGGGGGTTATGCCTCGGCAGCATCTTGATCCTTCTCCTCGGAGGCACGGCTTGGTCTGCTTCTCTCGACGGACTAGCCCTGTATGCAAAGGAGTGTGCAAGCTGTCACGGCAAGGATGGGCGGGGATCGCCCGAGGGCACCGGTCTGACCGTTCCGCTGCCGGATTTCACGGACTGCTCGTCCAATAGTAGTGCCTCAACCAGTGACTGGACCGATATCATTACCAATGGCAGTACATTCACGGGCCTCTCGGATCAAATGCCCGCCTTTGGCGAGGTCCTGGGCCCAGAGGAAATCCGGACCGTCCTCAAATATGTCCGAAATTTTTGTCGGGAAGAGGGCTGGCCGTCCGGCGACCTGAATTTTCACAAAACCCTCTTTACGTCCAAAGCGTTTCCGGAAAATGAAGCCGTGCTCAAACAGGAATTCATCAAAGGGAAGAAAGGAATGAGAGAGTGGACAACAACGCTCTCGCATGAGCAACGGCTTGGTGCTCGGGGAGAGTGGGAGCTCAGCCTGCCGTATATCGTCAAAGAAACGCGCGGGAAGACGACCGCCGGCCCAGGCGACTTGTCACTCGAATACAAACACGTCTTGTCTACCCACACGGAAAAGCGCGCACTGACGGCCGCCGCCCTCGAAGTGGTTTTTCCTTCAGGCGACCGCGACCGTGGACTTGGCGATGGTACGTTCACGTTTGAGCCGTCCTTTTTGAGCGGGATTGCGCTGCGCCAGTTCGTGTTCCAAAACCAGATTCAGGCGGTTCTTCCGCTCAACGAGGACCGGGCGGAGCGGCAAATGCGCTATCGGGTCGCCGGGAGTTATGTGACCTCACTATTGAAACGCGACCTCGTCCCCAGCCTGGAGGTCGAGTTCCGTCATAACCTGCAAGGCGAGAGCAACGAGGTGCTCCTCTTGACGCCGCAACTCTATACCGGCCTGCGCTTTCGCGGTCATGTTGCCTTGCGCATTGGCGCCCAAATCCCCATAGCCGGGACGGACCCCTTTCATTACCGTATCGGCGCCGCTCTCGTCTGGGAGTATCTCGAAGGCGGGCTGTGGTGGTAGGGAGCAGATGTTTTCGGCTATGGAGAACATGAGAAGACGTTAGATGGTTTTCTCGATTGGCCGAAGACTTGCCTCATTGAAAACTGCGGCGAGAATTTAGTCGAACGCCCGCTTCGGCCAGCCATGACGCTTGCCCAATACCCTGCCTCGACGAAGCGGATGCTGAAATCGGGCGGATGCGGGCAAGGGGAAGGCGCTGCTGCCTGACAAGGCGGGGAAGGGTAGATTGCCACGAGGGGGACGAGCTGACTAGAGGGTGTTCTGCACTTTGAGGGTTAGGGGGCTTATGCTGCGGGGATGGAA
>WTHD01000271.1 GCA_011523265.1 Candidatus Binatota bacterium | reverse complement strand
ATACCGGACACAGCCATGAGAGGGTATGATTCGTAAAGGTGTACAGACCGCCCAGCATGAGCAGCGAATCCAGACTGGTCCCGAGCAGGCCCGTGACCAGGATGAAGCGTAATTCTTGCGTACGATTTGCCGTCAGAAAGAGATGTAGCGCCAGTAACGCAGCCATGACCAGCACGCCAAGCCACGGCATGTTGTGGGTCGCACCCAGGAGACAGGCAAACCAGCCGAGGTAAAACGAGGCTATGTTGATGAAGGGATGAACCATAGGAGGCGAGGTTCAGTCGAGACACACCAGACTCGCGTCACTACACGGACTTGGCCGGTAATCAGCGTATAGCACCAAGTCTATGCCCTCAACACTACCCTCACAATAACCGGAGGGCTTCTCAGTTTGTGTCACGTCTATACAATGGGAGAAGTCTGACAGAAAGAAAACCAGAGGAAATCGTCCTGGCGTGGAAGGGGAAGGAGTAGGGGGTGACAGTCCGGTGAGCAGGGGGGAAAAGGCACCCGACTCATCTCGGAGTCAGTCGGGTCGGCCGCTTATTGCATTACGAGACCTGACCAAGGTGTATCAGGAAGGCGAGCGCCTCCATCCGGTCTTGCGGCAGGTCAACTTATCCATTCAGGCCGGCGAGTTTGTTGTGCTGCTCGGACGGAGTGGGTCAGGGAAATCCACCCTCCTCAATGTGCTGAGCGGTATCGACCTGCCGACCAGCGGTGCAGTCGTCTTTTCCACCGATCAGGGCGAAGTGAATCTCACCCGGCTCAGTGAACGCGAGCGCACATTATTCCGTCGCGTGCATATTGGTTTTATCTTCCAGTTTTTTAATTTGATTCCGACCTTGTCGGTCGAAGAAAATCTGCTCCTGCCGCTGGAACTCAACGGCCGTACAGGGCCGGCAGAGCGAGGCCGGGCACACGACCTGCTTGAGGCCGTCGGCCTGGAAGATCGTGCCCGAAGCTTTCCCGACCGTCTGTCCGGAGGCGAGCAACAGCGCGTCGCCATAGCCCGGGCCTTGGTCCACGACCCGCTGCTGCTGCTGGCCGACGAGCCAACCGGCAACCTTGATCTTGAGACCGGGCGGCGGGTGCTCGAGTTGCTGGACCGACTGACCCGACAACGCGGCAAAACGCTGATCATGGTCACCCACAGCCCCGAGGTGATTGGAGTCGCCGACCGTTTGCTCACGCTGCACGCCGGTCAAGTAGTGGCGCGTGACTATCCTCCCGAGGCCGCCGGATGAGTTGGCTGTTGTGGCGTTCCAGCCTCCGCCATTTACAGCGCCATGCCTGGCAGGTCGGCCTGGCGCTGCTGGGCGTTGCCCTCGGTGTTGCGGTCGTGGTGGCGATTGACGTGGCAAACGAGAGTGCCCGTCGGGCCTTTCTGCTGGCGACCCAGAGTATCGTCGGACGAGCGACGCATCAGATTGTTGGAGGGCCAAATGGACTATCCGAGGAGGTGTATCGCCATCTGCGGCTGACGGGAAAAGTCCGGGCTCTTGCGCCCGTGGTAGAAAGCGATGTCGCCGCGACAGACTATCCCGGTCGGATTTTTCATCTGCTCGGGGTTGACGCGTTTGCGGAAGCGCCCTTCCGTCCGTATCTCAGCAGCGCAGGTACGACTCCTGACAATGACTTTCCCGCCTTTCTGACCCAGCCGGCCACCGGCCTGATTGCCGCTCGTACTGCCCGACAGCTCGGTCTCGATATTGGAGACCGACTCAGCGTCCGGGTCGGCACCCGGCATCAGGCTGTGACTCTGGTGGGCCTGCTTGACCCGCGTGAGAGCCGGGTCGCCAGCGCGGTGGAGAATCTGCTCATAACGGATATTGCTACGGCTCAGGAAATCCTGGGGCTGGTCGGCCAGTTAAGCCGGATTGATGTCCTGGTGCCTGCGGGCAAGGCAGGCCAAAAACTCCTGGCAACGATTCGTCAGCTTTTGCCCGCCGGGGTGGAAATCCTGTCGTCGCGCGGCCGCTCTCAGGCCATCGAACAGATGACGCGGGCCTTCCAGCTCAACCTGACGGCCTTGAGTCTGCTCGCGCTGATCGTCGGGGCGTTTCTCATTTATAACACCATGACCTTCTCCGTGGTCCAGCGGCGGAGTCTGCTCGGCCTGCTGCGCACCCAGGGTGTGACCCGCCTTGAGATTTGCCTCTTGGTTCTGGGTGAAGCCGTGTTCATGGGTGGAGTGGGGACAGTCGCCGGTATTGGTCTGGGGATTCTACTCAGCCACGGCTTGGTGCAACTCGTGACGCGGACGATTACCGATCTGTACTTTGTCCTGACTGTGCGTGAACTCGCGCTGACCCCGGTCGTGCTCGGTAAAGGCATGGTGCTCGGCATCGGGGCCAGCCTGCTGGCCGCGCTCAGGCCGGCCTGGGAAGCCACGGCGACACCCCCCCGCGTGACCTTGCAGCGTTCAAGCCTGGAGACACGCGCTCGGCAAGCCGCACCGCGAACGATGCTTCTGGGCCTGCTGGCGCTTGCTGCCGGACTCGGCGGTCTGTGGCTGTCGGGTACGAATTTATTATTGAGTTTCGGTTCCCTGTTTGGCGTTCTCCTCGGCTGCGTGCTGATGACACCGCTGACGACCGTTGGCTGCATCTGTCTGCTCCAACCACTGCTGAGTGCGTGGGGCGGCACGCTCGGGCGCTTGTGCGGCCGGAGCGTCGTGGCCACGTTAAGTCGGACCGCGGTGGCGATCGCCGCGTTGATGGTGGCCGTGTCCGTCACCGTCGGTGTGGGCATCATGGTGCAGAGCTTTCGTCAGACCGTCGTGCGTTGGCTGGAATCCTCACTCCATGCCGATGTCTATATTGCCCCACCAAGCCTGATTGCCCGCCGGAGTGATTCCACGCTCGATCCAGCGCTGGTGAAACGACTGGCATCCGCCCCCGGTATTGCACGGGTGAACACGTATAGAGGACTCCAGGTCGAATCCCATCTGGGCCTCACCCAACTGGTTGCCCTTGACCTGGCGGAACGTAGCTATGCGGCCTTTACGTTTATCGTCGGTGAGCCGCAAGCCATCTGGCCGGTATTTCAGAACGAGGCGGCGGTCATTATTTCCGAGCCCTATGCCTACCGGCATCAACTGAGCCTCAACGACGCGCTTCAACTACGCACGGACCGGGGTGAGCACGTGTTTCGGGTCGTCGGGATTTTTACGGATTACGGCTCAGACCAAGGCATCGTGATGATGAGCCGGCGCACCTATGACCAGTGGTGGCGGGATGCAAAGGTCTCCTCCCTCGGCGTGTATGCCGAGCCGAACACCGCTGTTGATCGGCTCGTCGAATCGCTGCGCAGGCTGGCCGGGGCAGAGCACGAGGTCCTCATCCGCTCAAACCGGACTTTGCGCGACGCTTCGCTCGAAATCTTTGATCGAACCTTTACCATAACGACCGTCCTCCATCTGCTCACCACGGTGGTGGCCTTCATCGGGGTATTGAGTGCGCTGATGGCCCTCCAGCTTGAACGGGCGCGTGAACTTGGGGTGCTGCGCGCAACCGGCTACACCCCCGGTCAGGTCTGGGGGCTCATGACCTCCCAAACCGGGTTGATGGGCCTTATTGCCGGTCTGCTGGCCGTGCCCGTCGGGATCGGGCTGGCGCTGATTTTGGTCTTGGTGATCAATCGACGCTCGTTTGGCTGGACCCTGCAAATCGAGATTGCTCCGGAAATCCTGGTACAGGCGATTGTAATGGCAGTGGTGGCCGCCCTGCTGGCCGTCTCTACCCGGCCCTGCGTATGGCCCGGACCTCGCCGGCACTAGCCTTGCGGAATGAATAAACGGTGAGCATGACC
>WTHD01000445.1 GCA_011523265.1 Candidatus Binatota bacterium | reverse complement strand
AAATTAATTTGCATCCCACGTCCTTTGAGGGGTGCCGCGTAGCGGCGGGGTGGGTTTCTCCGAGCACGGTACAGTGAGTAACCAAGACATGAGGAGACGATGAGCCGTAAGTGGAAAGCTGTAATTGGGTATATAGCGATAAAGTAACAACTGTGCACAAGTATCTCTTCGGACTCGTTTTTTTCATCCTTCCATCGATAGCCTACGCCAAACCGTCCTTATGCGATAGGGCAATGGATAGCGTTTACATCGCATCAGGCATTGGGGGAGGGTATCACCGGCATTTTGATGGGGGTCACACCATACTCGGGGCATTCAGCGCGTGTGACAAAGTGCTCCGGGATAAACACCTTATTGCCCGCATCGTAGAGGTCGGAAAATCCTTGTATCGAGACTTTAAGACGCCAAGAGGCGTGCCGCTTGTGACGTTAAATCAGCAGCGGGTCAATGGGTGGCGACCCATGCTGAGTCAGATTGGTCTCTCCACCCGTACCATCTATGAACTCAATTCCTTCACCCCACTCAAGGCTTTCTATACGGTGTTGACCGCTGTTGTCATTGCTTACGATTGGGATGTACAGGATGTGGAGCGATATACTGAGTTTGTCTTAGCCACGACGGTCCTGAATGCCGTATGGATGAATCCCGTCGGGATGGTGGTTTCCATGATCGGAGTGGTGAATTTGTATGTGAAGGTGCCGACCGAGGCATTGTTTGCACATATTGCCCCAGCGATTAAAGGGCTGGTTGTTGGGGCGATCACTGCTGGCGTGGGGGTGCTCTTACCGCATACAGTTATTGGGGCAATGGCAACCCTTGCTGTTGCAGTAACCGTTTCCCACATTTATGAGATTATTTCGGAGTGGATTCACAAGACACTGGA
This sequence comes from Candidatus Binatota bacterium, assembly GCA_011523265.1. Lineage (GTDB taxonomy): Bacteria > Desulfobacterota > Binatia > Bin18 > Bin18 > Bin18. The sequence continues at coordinate 16,745 of WTHD01000445.1, read as the reverse complement.
GGACGGAGGGGTTCTTTCATCGAGTTATGAAAGCGCCAAAGAATGGGTGACGAAGCAGAGCAGAAGAAATTAGTGGAGTGAATCCGGGGAGTTGTTACCTTTCGCTATAATTCCCGCTGTAATCAATAGTGAAGTGCTGCAATCCTACTGGACGTAACGGCAAGGGACGATACGTCTGGCTCTCCGAACACTTGGTAAACGCAGAAGAAGAGACGATACGTATTCATTCAGGAGACATCCATGCTTGTGGCCGATAACGGACAAATGCTCATATCGCTCTATCATGGAACGAGTAAAATATTTCTAGATTCAATCCAGGAAAGTGGCCTTGGAGCCAAAGATCCGAACAGCATGTTCAAGAGCCATGAACTCTTGACTGAGATGTTTAATCTTGAGGGGTGGAATTGGTCCGGCGATCCAGAATTATCGACAATGGAACTGATCATCCGTTCCATTGTCGATCAAAGCGTGAGCGGCGGTGGCTTCAATTTTCGACATGGCAATACGTATTTGACACCATCTAAGCTTACCGCGGTCCGCTACGCACTTATTAACCGGCTTGGCTCCGAATTACTCTCGACGACGATTTCTTTATTCGACAGACTGAAGGTTCGGGATGAAGGTAAAGCCCGTGAGGTGGCTTCAAGGTATCCTCTCATATCTGAGTTGCTGAGTTTGGAACATCAACCGCTACTGGTCGAGGCATTGCAAGTGCCGATTCGGAGTCTACGCTCGGAACAAGGCGACGCTCCTGAAGTCGTAATCGATCAAATCAACAACTCACCTAACGGAATGGACTCCAAATTATTTCATGTCGTGTTCCAGCAGCACAACTTCGAACTAATTTACCCCCTTCCAGCAGAGAATTTGAGGTACTACGAAATTGAGTGGCATAACTCGGACACTATTTCTCCCAAGTGTTCGTTGCGGCTGACCGAATAGCTTGGAGACAGTCTGATATGTTTTTCGAATTGTCCGTGACTCAACGCGCGAAAAATGGGTTCATGCTGACGTAGGGATATCTAATTGAAGCCAAGAAAATCATTCCCAACGCGCCTATGAACGGTATAGAAATGCAAAGCTCTATTACACCCGGCGAGGTTCTTCTTGAAGAATATCTCAAGCCAATGGGCATTTCGCAGAACGCTATGGCTCGCGCAATCGGGGTTGCCCCGCGGGCCATCAACGAGATCGTTCACGGCAAACGCTCCATTACGCCGGTGATGTCCATACGCTTTGGAGCGTTCTTCGGTCAGTCTGACGAGTTCTGGCATGGCCTCCAGGTCGAATGTGACTTTCGCGCCCTGGTCAAGAAAAGAAAAAGGCTGATTGCCCGCATCCAGCCAGCGTCAACCGTGGGTCATATATCCTGACTCTCCCAGCCGTTACGACCTACGGTTACTTGGGGAACATCCTGCTATCGGTCTCATTCTGGAGGAAAAATTATGGACAATTATCGAATGCTTGAGGTGGAATCAGTCTCCTTCGATACTGATAACCCCAGAATAAAGATGGCCCTGGAGAAGTATGGAGATCGGTTAAATGCCGAGCGTATTCATTTTGCTTTGAGTTCAGCCACAGATGGGACTAAGGGTGTTTCTTCTTATTCTCGCCTCAGGGACTCAATTCGCACCAGTGGTGGAATTATGATTCCGATTACGGTCAGGGTCAGAGGAGACGAATATGTTTGTATCGATGGAAACACCCGTCTCGCTATCTACAAACAATTCCTCAAAGAGGGAGCAGAAGGAGCATGGTCCGAAATCAAAGCAATAGTGCTTGAAAACGCAGATCAACGCGCCATTGAGACAGTCCGCGTGTCGGCACACCTCGTTGGTGCCAGAGAATGGCCTGCGTACGAAAAGGCAAGATATCTTCACTATCTGCGCAACCAAAAGTTCATGGACTACAGTGAAATGATAGCGCTGTGTGGCGGGAATAAAGCTGATATCGAACGCCAGATTGACGCTTATCAGGATATGAATGACTACTATCGTGATTTAGTTGACGACACCGCATTCCATATCGATAGATTCAGCGGCTTTGTTGAGCTTCAGAGACCGAAGGTTAAGGATGCCATATTCGATGCTGACCTGGAACTGAAGGACTTTGGAGAGTGGATTCGTGACGGAAAAATATACCGCTTAGAGGATGTACGAGAGTTGCCAAAAGTCCTTCGTGATGATGACGCACGGGATACGTTCCTCAAAGGAGGTCTCCGCTCCATAGAGGACGCTATTGCCCTTATTAACAAAAAAGCAGACGGCGAACGCGCCCAAACAAACGAGAAGGTAACGCTAGATACCGCAACGGTGTATCAGCTCGCGGAAGTGCTCGCGCGGCGTATCAATGATATGCCTTATTCTGAATTGCGACTGTTGAGAAATCAGGAGCACGAAGAGGTTAGTGATCAGATACACTCCCTTGAGAATCTTTCTGAACGTTTACAAAATCTCCTTGAAGATGTCGCAGAGTGAAACGCATAGAAAACTCGTGACTCAGGTAGAAAAAGCACTTGAGGCACGCTATCCGCGTCTTTCGATTGTCACTGATGTACAACAGGCTCCTAGTGATGCAGTACCTCCGTTAATTGGTGGATACCGCCCGGACGTGTACGCCAGAAAAATACTCAGTAATGAGATCGTGATAGCCGAAGCCAAAACCGATAGGGATATCGACAGAACACACACCCATAACCAGATCGTATCCTTTCTTACTTATCTTGAACGGAAGGGGAACGGACTCTTCGTCTTATCGGCTACGGGTCATGGGGCAAATCACGCTAAAACCTTATTACGCTTTATATATCGAGATATGCCCGTGAAGAGTACAGACATTGCTGTCTTTGACGGGTATGATTTTTGGCTCCTTAATCCGACGGGAGGTATGGGATGGCATTTAAGCTGAGAAAGCCGCCTCGGCTGAATGCCAAATACGAGGCCTACCCTTATCAGCTTGACGCCCTCAGGGCAGTGAAAACCCTACCTTACGCCGCAATATTTCATGAACAAGGACTCGGCAAGACAAAAATTGCTATTGACCTGATGTTGTTTTGGTTAGGCGAAGATGTAGTCGATACAATATTCGTCGTCACGAAAAAATCATTGGTCCAAAATTGGTTCGACGAATTATTGTCTCACTCTCATGTAACGCCGAGTGTTTTGTCCGGCAATCGTCGAGAAAACAGCATTGCTCTGAACTCACCTGTGCTGATTTATATAATGAACTATGAGGTCATATCCACAAACCTTGACCTAATACGTCAGTTCCTGAACACCTGCCGAGTGGGCATAATCTTGGACGAAAGTCAAAAGATCAAGAACCCGGAAGCCGCACTTTCAGCTTGTTTTCATTCTATAGCGGAAGAATTCGTGCGCCGTATTATTATGACCGGAACGCCTGTGGCGAATCGCCCCTATGATATTTGGTCACAGATCAAATTCCTTGATGATGGCAAAGCGCTGGGCGCGTCGTTTCCCGAGTTCAAGGCCACACTTGATCTGCCGTCTCAATCTACCTCAGCGTCAGAGTATGGTACACAGTTAGTCGATGTTATGGAAAGGATAAAGCACTTCTCAATACGTGAAACAAAGCGGACGGCAGGGGTCGAGCTTCCTGACAAGACCATACTCACGCATTTCGTCAAATTGGCACCTCGGCAATCGGCAATTTACACTTCGTACAGAGACCGGCTGAGGTACGAACTGCAAGGCAGCGATAACCTTGTTATTGATGGTGCGGAAGACATTTTGAAACGCCTATTGCGTTTGGTACAGTGCGCCTCAAATCCAGCCCTCCTAGATGAAACGTATAACGAGCTTCCTGTGAAATATTCGAGGCTCGTGGAGTTATTTGACGAAATTAAGGTTCAATCGAACAAAATAATTGTATGGACTGGGTTTATACAGAACGTCGAATGGTTGGGGAAAAAACTCGATTATCTCATGCCGCAAAAGGTGCATGGTTCTATGGCAGTTGCTGACCGGAACGAGTCGATCAGAAAGTTCAAGACCGACAGTAGATGTAGAGTCTTATTGGCAACGCCTGGAGCGGCAAAGGAGGGATTGACCTTAACGGTTGCCAATCATGCGATATTTTACGACCGTGGATTCAGTCTTGATGACTACCTCCAAGCACAGGATCGCATTCACAGAATTTCTCAAACCGAAGAGTGTTTCGTACATAATCTGATTGCTAAGGATACTATCGACGAGTGGGTGGATATCTTGCTGAATGCCAAGTATCAAGCGGCACAGCTAACGCAGGGCGATATATCGCGCAACGAGTTTGAGGCGGAATTTACGCACGATTTATCAGGCTCACTGGCCCAAATACTGTCCCCTGAAGGTCATGCGTAATTTGGATTATGGAGGGATTACATGAATGACAAAAGCGATATGAAAATTCTGGGTGAAACGATCCCTCTCAGCAACGATTACCTCCCCATTGACGCCCTCAAATTTCTGAAAGACAACCCAAGAGTGTACGCTTGTACGCATGGGCATCCTAGCTTTAACAAGCTGATTGAGGAAGAGCAGCAAGACATAATATTCAAGAATCTTCTGCAGGAACCGAGCGTCAAGAATCTAATTCCTGATGTTGAACGGCACGGCGGGCTCATGGAGCCGATATTAGTACGCCACGACACAAAGGAGGTTATAGAAGGTAATTCCCGATTGGCGGTCTATCGGATATTGAATAAAAAAAGGCAGGGGGATGAGTGGGAGCTTATCCCTTGCAACATAATTAGCAGTCTTACTGACGACCAGCAGGCAGCATTCCTTAACCAGATTCACGTTAAAGGGAAAACACGATGGTCTCGCTACGAGAAGGCGAATTTCGCATACGTACGCAAGGAACAAGGATGGTCTATAAGAAAGATTGCGAATCGGTTCGGTGAATCCGAATCAACCATTCGCATCCGGGTAAAAACCATTGAAGATATGAAAGATAACGGAGATTCCCAACAGTCCCATTTCAGCCATTACGAGGTGACGCGAGGACCACAAATTGCTCCAGAAATGCGCAAAAATCCCGACCTCCGTGCCCGTGTCTTTGAGGACATTAAAAATCTGGGATCAGACGAGGAAGACAACAACTTTACGGCGCAAGAACTCAGGGACAAACTGCCTATTATTACGACGAAGCCAAGAGTGTTGCGTAAGTATATAGATAGGACGATTGACCTGGATGAAGCATATCAAAGTGCGAAGATCAGCCACGTCGAAGAGAAAGTAAAAAAGGCAAGGGGACTGATTGAGGATGTATCGCGGAAGGACGTATCCCGACTAGAGAGGAACCAACTCAACGCATTCAAACAAGCCGTCAAAAAGCTGTCGCGGGAAGTTGTACGAATAGAGGAGATGGTCAGTAAGTTGAGTAGTTCCAATGGCTAAAAATATCTTACTCATTGAGCCTAGCTACCCGAATAAATACCCGCCGCTCGGCTTAATGAAGCTGGCTTCCTATCACGCGGAACGAGGGGATACTGTTCGCTTCGTCAAAGGGGAGGAACGGTCACTATTATTCGAGGTATGGGATCGTGTATATGTCACGACGCTCTTCAGCTTTGAATGGGAGCGAACGGCAGTGGCGATAGATTTTGCCATTCATGCTGCTGGCCATCAGCCTGAACGGGTCTTTGTCGGTGGTATTGCCGCCTCTCTCATGTATGACGATTTTGTAAACGAACCGCGCTGGGCGGGCGTCCGGTTCATAAAGGGGTTGCTTGACGGTCCACCAGCAGTAGCACTCGGGTTGTCGGAAGACTCTTGTGACTTCGGAATAGACGATATTAACGGTACGCCCATTGAGGAGCGCATACCAGATTACAGTATCCTTGACCAGATCAGCTACCGCTATCCTGTGCATGATGCCTACTTCGGCTATGCCTCGCGCGGTTGTGTTCGGAAATGCGCCTTCTGTGGGGTACCTACACTGGAAGGGGCTCAACGAGAAATGCCTTCACTGGCACGCCTCATTGCCGGAATCGATAAGGCACATGGACCGAAAAAAGACCTTGTGTTGATGGACAACAACATCACCGCTTCTGCCCGGTACAAGGAAGTTATCGCAGAAATCCGAGATATTGGCTTTGCGCGGGGCGCAAAGCTCAAGCGTGCAGACAAGCCTGCTGTACGGCGCCGTGTTGATTTTAACCAGGGTGTTGATGCGCGTATTCTCGCCAAATCTCCCATGTTCTTGCGAGAGATGGCGACTATCTGCATCAGTCCGCTCCGTATTGCCTTTGACCACCTCGGCGTCCGCAAGGTCTATGAAACGTCTATCCGTATGGCGGCTGACAGTAGCATTACGTCATTGTCGAACTACATGCTCTATAACTTCATGGATACACCAGTAGACCTATACGAACGTATGCGACTCAACATCGCGCTGAACGAAGAGTTAGGGATTCGTATCTGGTCATTCCCCATGCGATATCAGCCCGTCACGCTGAAAGACCGCTCCCATGTTGGGAAGCGTTGGAACCGGTACGAATTGCGCTCTTTTCAGATCATGCTCCAGGCGACCCGTGGCGTTGTCAGCGGCAACCCTTCTTTCTTCATGCGAGCCTACGGGGAGGACAGCCGGGCATTTGAGCGATTGTTACGCACTCCTCATGCATTCATTTTTTATCGCGAGCATTATGAGAACGGCGCAGGGCGTCCGGTGCGTGAGGAGTACGAGGCACTCTGCCGCCGGCTTTCACAGAGTCAGGAGCGAGACCTGATGAGTCTGCTGGCTGGACCGAGAGGACCGGGAATACTTCCACGAAAAGACTATCAGCACCTCGTGAACGACCGTAGCCTTGACCCACTCCTCCGAAAGATTATCGCATTCCATGTCTTGGACACGAAGGACAGTGGCAAGATAGAAAAACACAAGATTCTGCCGCTATTCCCAGAACTGAACCCAGACCCTGTCATGCCCGAAACAGATGAAATCGTCGAAGATGCCGGATTGTTCGACCATGACTCGGTGGAAGAACAACAAGCTCATCATCGTTCAAAGGCGGCCCGCTGAATTGCTTCAGAGAAGTGATGCCTGACACGAATATACCGGAAGTGCTGGTTGGCGGAGACATTTTTAGTCTCATCACTGTCGGGATGTATAACAACCCGCTAGCTATCTACCGTGAATATATCCAGAATACGGCAGACGCGGTTGCCACATCTGAGCGTTTGCAGAGAGGCAAAGTTGAAATCAGACTCGACCCGGCTGGACTCCGCATACGGATTCGAGACAATGGACCGGGTCTGTCATTTGATGCGGCGCTACGGACTCTACTTCCCATCGCTTGTAGCGAGAAAAGACTGGGCGTTGACAGAGGATTCCGCGGGGTTGGACGCCTAGCGGGACTCGCATTTGCGCAGGCAGTGACATTCATTACCCGAGCACAGGACGACCAACGAGTCACTCGTATTGTTTGGGATGGACCAAAACTCCGTCGCAGTATCGCTGAGCATACACAGATAGAGCGTGCCATCCGGGAGAGCGTCACTGTTGAGACGTTACCGGGGGACGAATGGCCAGCACATTTCTTCGAGGTTGAGGTGAGCGGGATTGGACGGTATGCCGCAGGGCTAATCCTTAACCGAGAAGCTGTTCGTACCTACATAGGAGAAGTTTGTCCCGTTCCTATTGCTTCGCAGTTTCCCTTCGCTTCGGAGGTCGAAAACCTTTTTGGCAAAGCTGAAGCGCCCTTGGTGCTAGATGTCATTTTGGATGATGAGGCTCTACCCATAACGCGCCGATTTAGTGACAAGATTCGGTTCTCAAATGGCAGAGAGGATCATTTTACAGATTTTGAAAAGATCGACATTCCGGCTGTAGACGGGAACGGACGTGCTGCCATAGGCTGGGTTGCACATTCATCTTACCGTGGCGTTATACCGAAGGACGCTGGAATTCGGGGCATTCGTGCCCGCGCAGGAAACATTCAGGTCGGTGATGAGGCAATTTTCGACCACCTTTTCCCTGAAGACCGATTTAATCGCTGGTGTATCGGTGAATTACACATCGTAGACCCACGTATCATACCCAATGGGCGTCGGGACTACTTTGAGCCAGGACCACACATCCGCAATCTCGAAAATCACCTCGGTGTTTTTGTCCGCCGAATAATTAAGCGATGTCGGGATGTATCGGCAAAACGGAACAAGGAACACAAGTTCCAGTCCACACTGCACGAAATAGAAGAGATGTATGATCTCGCGGCGGCCGGATACCTGTCTCCTGAAGGGGCGAAGACCTTGGTCGGGCAAGCCTTGGAACGCATTCAGACCATCAAGGAAGACACAGAGACTTTGAATGGTTACACTGAAGAATATCTTGAGAGGTTGGGCGGTTTGGAGCAGAGATTAGGCAGCTTCCAGGCGAATGGTAGTCGTCTGCCGTTTGAAGGTATGGCGGCGTCGGAAGTTGCAACCTATCGAAAAGTCTTCCAAGCTCTGGCAGAGGTATCACCGTCGCCCCGTACCGCAAAGGAATTGATGGAAGCTGTTTTGGCCCGCATCTAAAGAGGTGTCGGATTACGCTACGCTAATCCGACCTACACATCATCCACACACTCGGCTACACCCACCAGGGTATGGGCGTTGGCGGAGGTTACCCGGACCGGCACCAGCTCGCCGGGCCGGGCTCCGTTGCCGGGAAAGACCACTGTTTTGAACTGCGGGTCCTTCCCCGCGAGCCAATCCTTTTGCTTCTTGGCCGGCCCCTCAACCAGGACCTCGACGGTCTGACCCACCCGTTGCCGGTTGATCTCTCCCCCAATGTCTTCCTGCAAGCGGATAATCTCCTGTAAACGCTGCCCCTTTTCCGCTTCCGAGAGGGTCTCGCCCCACCTATAGGCCCGCGTTCCTTCGCGAGCCGAATACTTGAACATAAAGGCAAAGTCGTAGCGGACCTCCGCCATAAAGTCGTAGGTGGCACGAAAATCGTCTTCCTCTTCGCCCGGAAAGCCGACAATAATATCCGTGGACAGCGCCAGGTGGGGGATGGCTGCGCGCAGCCGGTCCACAAGGGCAGCATATTCCTCGATCGAGTAGCCCCGTTCCATACGCTCCAGGACCTGATTTGAGGCAGCCTGGAGCGGCAGGTGGAGATACGGGGCGACCTTGTCGCAGGCCGCCATGGCGTCAATCGTGCTGGCATCCATATCGGACGGATGCGGCGAGGTAAAACGAATCCGCTCAATCCCATCGATGCGCGCGGTCTGGCGCAGGAGTCGGCCAAAATCGACCTCGCCATCCCGGTAGGCGTTGACGGTCTGGCCCAGATAGACGACTTCTTTATACCCCTGGTCGGCAAGCGCGCGGACCTGGTCCAGCAGCGCCGACGCGGGCACGCTGCGTTCCCGCCCGCGGACGTAGGGCACGATACAGAAGGTGCAGAACTTGTCGCAGCCCCGCATGATCGTCACCCACGCTCGCACCCCTTCTCCACGCGCGGGCGCAATATCGGCATAGGTTTCATCCCGGTCGAGGCGGACGGACACCAGCGGCTCATCGGCGCTTTCCTGCGCCAGCAAGGCCGGCAGGTTACGATAGGCGTCCGGTCCCAGCACCAGATCGAGAAAGGGGGCTTTATCAAGCAGGGCGTCCCGATGGTGCTGGGCCATGCAGCCGGTGAGCCCCAGAACGACACCCGGCTTCCGGGCTTTATGTTGCACCAGATCACCCAGTCGCCCGATGATGCGCTCTTCCGCGTGCTCCCGAATCGCGCAGGTATTCAGCAGAATGACATCGGCGCCCTCCGGCGTCGGCGTGGATTCGTAGCCCTGCGGTTTCAGCAAGCCCAGGATGAGTTCGGTGTCAGCGATATTCATCTGACAGCCGTAGGTTTCAATATAGACGGTCCGTAGTTCCATAGCGTTCCCGGCAGGAAATTTTTGTAGCCGTTCCCTGACCGCAACGCAACGGCTATAAAGACATGCCAGTAAAGGAGCGGACGAGCGTATGATAGAGCGTATTATTTCACTCCTGCCCAGCAGTACGGAAATTGTCTGCGCACTGGGTCTGCGCGAGCAGCTCGTCGGCGTCTCTCACGAGTGTGACTATCCCTCGGACGTTGTCGGGCTTCCTATCTTGACCGAACCCAAACTTGACCCCCGTGGGACCAGCGGTGACATCGATACCCGCGTCCGCGAGATCGTGCAGGAGGGGTTGAGCGTCTATCGTCTGCAAACCGAGGCATTACAAAGGCTGAAGCCGGACCTCATCGTGACCCAGGACCAGTGTGAGGTGTGTGCCGTTTCCCTGCCCGAGGTTGAAAACGCCGTGCAGTGTTTTCTGACGCCGGACGTGACCGTCGTTTCGCTCAGACCGGAGAAACTCGACGATATCTGGACGGATATCCGTCGGGTCGCCCAGGCCACGGAGCAGGAAAAGACTGCGGAGGCGCTGATCCGAGACGCAAAAGAACGGCTTCAGAAAATCACGCAAAAGACCCGGCATTTATCCCGTCCGCGGGTGGCCTGCCTGGAGTGGCTCGATCCGCTCATGGCGGCGGGCAACTGGATTCCCGAACTGGTGGATATTGTGGGCGGGGAATATAACCTGGTTGAGGCCGGCGCACACACGCCAACGCTGACCTGGGAGGCCCTGGTTGCCTACCAACCGGAGGTCATCGTTATCACCCCGTGCGGCTTCAAAATCCCACAGTCGCAGGCGGACCTGCCGCAACTGACGGCGCATCCGGACTGGCAAGCCCTCCCGGCCGTGCAACAGAACCGGGTGTATGTGGCGGACGGCAACGCCTATTATAACCGGCCCGGTCCGCGCATGGTGGAGAGTGCGGAAATCCTCGCCGAGATGCTGCATCCGGAAGCCTGCGCCGGCATGGCGGTGCCGGGCTCCTATATTCGGGTCTGAGCGATTCAGGCAGTCGTCGGGGAAGGACGTATCCTTGCGCGGTGTTCCCCTCACTCGCTGGGGTCAATAATCTCAATCTTTCCCTCTCGGAAAGCCTGGCCTCGTTCTTTTACCATGTGAGGGTAGCTGTGGTAGAACTGCCCGCCGAGACGCAGGAAGGACTCCACTTCGGTCTCTTCAAGATCGAGGTCTTCAATGGCGCTAACCGCGTCCGCCTGGCTGGTGGCGTTGACTAAAACGTCAAAAATCAATTGGCTTTCCGCGGTCTGGAAATCCTCGCGGCTCGGCAGTTCGTCACGTTTCTGCATACTCTCGGGATGATTGTCCAGAAGATAACGAAGCGCCTTGAGTTCATGCCGCTGTTGATCCAGCTTTCGTATTTTTTCAGGCATGGATAGTCTCCTCTGTCATGGTAGGGGCGGGTTTCAAACCCGCCCCTACCTAGTATATACACAGGAGCTATGGCTGTGACAGAGCATAAAGGCAAAGCCCACCGGACGGTCAGGTGCGCGGTGATTACCCTGAGCGACACCCGGACCGAAGAGACGGATACGAGCGGCAAACGCATCAAAGACCTCCTGGCTGAGCAGGGTCAGCCCGTTGTTGCGTATCGTATTCTCAAGGACGAACCCGAGCAGCTCGCGGCGGTCGTGCAGGCCCTGCTGGCCCAGCCCGAGGTTGATGCGATTATCACCAACGGCGGGACCGGTATTGCGCCGCGCGACACGACGTTCGAGGCGATCCAGGGCCTGCTCGAAAAAGAAATCTCCGGTTTTGGCGAGATGTTCCGTATGCTGAGTTACTCAGACATTGGCGCCGCGGCCATGCTGACCCGCGCCACCGCGGGGGTCGCGAACGGGAAAGTCATTATTTCTCTGCCCGGTTCAACCGGGGCGGTCGAGCTGGGCATGACCAAACTGGTCCTGCCGGAACTCGGCCATATGATGTTCCTGCTACGGGGGGAACGCCATGCACATTAAGTTACGCTTTTTTGCCTCGCTCCGAGAGCGACTGGGCCGCAGCGAAGACAGTTGTGAGGTGCCTGAAGGCGCAACGGTCAGGACAGTCTGGGAGACGCTCAAACAAGAGCATCCGGCCCTCGTCGAGGTTGAGCGTTCGCTCGCCTTTGCGGTCGCCCAGGAATATGTTGATGGCGATCACCCCCTGCACGATAACGATGAGTTGGCTTTTATCCCGCCGGTGAGTGGCGGCGTTCCGACGGACAGCCGCCTGTCCTGTCGGATCACCCAGGACCCGATTCGCCTGGACAAGTTGACCGCCTTTGTGGCCGATCCCGGCGCGGGCGCCATGGCAACATTTGTCGGCACGACCCGAGACACCAATGAGGGCCGGCGGGTCGTTCGGCTGGAATACGAGTGTTATCCCGGCATGGCAGAAAAAGAGATGGAGAAGATCGGGCAGGAGGTCCTGGAGCGCTGGCCGGTGAAAAAAGTCGCCATGCTACATCGGCTCGGTCGGGTCGATATTGGAGAGGCCAGTGTGGCCATAGCCGTATCGTCCAGTCACCGCCACGCCGCGTTTGAGGCGTGTCACTATGCGATCAATCAGCTCAAGGAAACGGTCCCGATCTGGAAAAAAGAACTGTACGAAGGAGGCGAGGTGTGGATAGGCTCGCAGACGGGGAAAAACGGGACCCTCCACCCGAGCGGAAGCACCGAGCAGTGATGCCTCTCAGCAGAATATGACAATGGACATTCGGACGGTTGGAATTGTCGGCACGGGACAAATGGGGAGCGGAATCGGTCAGGTTGCCGCGCAGGCGGGCATGTCGGTGTTGCTCTACGACATCAACCAGGAGATCGTTGACCGTGCGCTGGGGAACATCCAGAAGGGACTTGTGCGCCTGACTGACCGGGGCAAGTTGTCGTCCGATGAGCAAGACGCCATGCTCGGTCGTCTGCGCGGCACAGCCGTGCTCGAAGACCTGGGTGGTGCCGACGTCATTATCGAGGCTGCCCCGGAAGACTCCGCCATCAAGGAGGATATCTTTCGGAAGCTCGACCATATTGCTCGGCCAGAGGTCATCCTGGCCAGCAATACCTCGTCCATCTCACTGACCCAGCTCGGGGCGGTCACCAACCGGCCCGAAAAAGTCATTGGTATGCACTTCATGAACCCGCCGGTCGTCATGCAGTTGGTCGAGATTGTGCGCGGCCTGGCCACCGCTGACGAGACCTATACGACGATTGACGGGTTGGCCAAGAAAATGGGTAAAACCACGATTCAGGCCAAGGACTATGCCGGCTTTGTGGTCAACCGCATCCTGCTGCCCATGATCAACGAGGCGATCTATGCCCTATACGAAGGGGTGGGCGGTGTGGAGGATATTGACCAGGGGATGAAGCTCGGCACCAACCAGCCCATGGGTCCGCTCGCCCTGGCCGACCTCATCGGACTGGACACCTGCCTGGCGGTCCTGGAACGCCTGCACCACGGCTTGGGCGACGACAAATACCGTCCCTGCCCGCTGCTGCGCAACTATGTCGCCGCGCATTACTTGGGAAAAAAAACGGGCAAGGGATTTTATGAGTATGGGTGATGGGGATTGGGGTCTGGGGGTTAGGGATTCTTACAAGGCGGCTGCCGCCTCTTTGCAGGCGTCAATATACTCCGTCTCCGCCTGGGCACAGGACTGGGCTCGCTGCTGGTTGTCCGGATATAACGACAGGAGGACTTCGCCGGTCGCGGCGTAACACGCTTCTTTTGAAGCGTCGTCAAGCCGACGGCAAAACGTCAATCCGCGCTGCGGGTCGGCATGGGTCAGGATAAAATCCTTCACCGCGCCAACAAGACATGCTGTCGCCTGCTCCGGGCTACCCTGCCGGCACAGGCTCAGGGTCTTCTCGGCATTACGCAGGGTGAAACCGCTCACATCGCGGCCCAGGCTCTCATAGCAGACAGAAACAAACGCTGCCGGCGCGCCGCTACACACCTGAAAAGCCTTTGTGAAATCGTGCTGCGAAAAGGTCAGGATGGCTGAGGACTGCATCCGGTAACAGGCGCGTTGGTAGGGTTCGTCCACCGCGGTACAGGGATACAGGGGGTCTTCCGGTCGAAGCAAGCTTCTTGGACGGTCGGCGTGGCCCTCATGGCCCTCCTGATGCGTGTGATGGGGCTGGAGAAAGGCCACGACATTCTCCATAAAGACGCCGCTGTAGCACGACTCGCGCTCCCAGGGCGAGGCTAAGGCATCGCAGCCTTCGAGCGCAGTAGGAAGTTGGTAATCAAAGTATAAGGTGAGGCCGTGCCCCAGGCCGTGCAGACATTGATACTGCAAGAACGTGGACTGCCACGCATCAATCTCCCTGGTGCACACCGCTGCGATGGTGTCAGCCCGGACCTCGGGCAGACTGCGCAGATAGCCTTCCAGCACGCCGTGGTAACAGCCCGACCAGAACGTCTCCCGGCAGTGGGCAAATGCCTCGGCCACATCCTTATAGTACGCAAATGATGCCCGGCCGAGATGATGGGTGTAGGGATGGGCGTCACGCAACACGTCGGGGTCTTTCCTCGTCAGCGTGTCCAGCGTGGCCAGCGCGTGTTCGGTGCCCTGGGTCCGCAGGATTTTTTCCAGCCCGGCATGGTAACACTGCCGCTTTTGGGGCTGGTGTTGATGCCCACCGCACTGCCCCCGGAGTTGCTCGGCCTCATTTTCCTGAGCAAAGCTCGGCACCGTCAAGACACCGACAATCCAAGCCAGCAGGATGCTTGATAGGATATGCCCCATGGTCTTCTCCTTCTCCGTGTATATCAGAGCATCAGGTCCGATATTGAACACGCTCAAGCAGGGCGGAGAGCTTGCGGACCACACTCCAGTGCGCGGGCTGCCGATGCCAAGCCGCGCGCACACCCTCAACGCCTCCCAGAGCGGCTAGGCCGCGTTGCCCGACCTCGTGGAGTATTTCTCCAATACCCCACTCAAGGTTTTGGGCAGCGCGTCTCTTTTCAAGACTAGCGGTCGCTTGCAGATGTTGCCAGTGCGCACGCAGGGTCTGGTTGAGAATGTCCATATTCAGATTGGTTGCCGCGCTGACGGCCAGCACCGGGCTGTCCCAGACTTCGGACTCAGGAGGGGTCGGCCGTTGTGCCAGGGCGAGCGCCGCCTGGGTATCGGACAGCGCCTTTTGCGCCAGCGTCTGATTATCCGCCTTGTTCACTACCAGAATGTCCGGGATCTCCATCACCCCGGCTTTGATAAACTGGAGCAGGTCGCCGGAAAACGGCTGGACGACCAGGACGGTCGTATCGGCAAGGGCAGCAATATCGGTCTCGCTTTGGCCCACCCCAACCGTTTCCACCAGGATGACATCGCAACAATGCCGCAGCAGAAACACCGCCGAAAACGCCTCTCGACTCAGGCCGCCCAGACGATCCCGGGCCGCGTAACTGCGGGCATAGACCTCGGCAGATAACCGCATCCGGCCACGATCTCCCAACAGCGCGCCGCCCGACACTTTACTCGACGGATCGACCGCAATAATGGCGACCCGGCGGCCCTCTTGTACCTGCGGCTCGATCAGTCGTGAGATCAGCGAGCTTTTGCCCACACCGGGCGGACCGGTCAAGCCGACGACCTGGGCCGACGCGGGTAACGTCGAGAGGGTATCCAGGAGCGTGAGTGCTTGGACCTGGCGGTTTGGACGCCGGTCTTCGAGAAGGTTGAGCGCGCGCGCAATGGCCTGACGATTAAAATCAACCAGAGCGGCAACAGTGCTGTGGGATGACTGGGTCATGGCTAGGGGATTAGGGGTTAGGGGCTGACCACTGACCCCTAGCCACTAACCACTGTTATGCGGCCGCCTCAGCCACCTCGACCATATCGGACAGAATGCGCAACATTTCAAAATCCTTCGGGGTATATACCCGCGCAACGCCGGCCTGCCGTAGATCCTCCGCGTCGTCCTCGGGAATAATACCGCCAACCACCACCGGAACGTCGTTGAGGCCCTCCGCGCGCAGACCGGTGAGCACCTCGGGGACGAGGCGGAGGTGGGAGCCGGACAGGATACTCAGACCGACCAGATGCACGCCTTCATCACGTACGCTGGTGACGATTTGCTCAGGCGACAGACGAATACCCTCATACACGACTTCCATACCCGCGTCGCGGCACCAGACGGCGATTTGCTCGGCACCGTTGGAGTGTCCGTCCAAACCCGGCTTTCCGATCAGCACCTTGAGCGGTCGGCCCAGCGTGGTGGCACTTTTCCGCACTCTCGCCCGCAGCTCCTCAAGCTCTTGGGCAGTCTCCCCATCGACCGTTCGCGCGGCCGCCGCTCCGCCAATACCGGTTGGCGCCCGGAATTCTCCAAAAATATCACGCAGGGTCTGGGTCCACTCGCCCGTGGTCACACCGGCCAGCGCGCACCGAATAGAGGCCGGCATGATGTTCTCGCCGTTGAGGACGGCGGCGCGCAGCCCGGAGAGAGCCGCCTCCACCTCAGCCTGATTGCGGGTTGCACGAAACGCTTGCAGGCGCGCCACCTGATCCCGCTCGGCCGCTTCGTCCACCTTAAGAATAGCCGACGAGTCACCGCTGTAGAGGGGAGATTGTGCGGTCTCGGTAAATTTGTTGACCCCCACAACAGTATGGTCCCCAGCGGTAATATTCCGCACCCGTTCCGTATGGCTCGCCACGAGCTGCTCTTTGATATAGCCCAAGGTCGAAATCACACCGCCCATGTCCGTCACACGCTCAACCTCTGCCCAGGCGGCGTTTTTAATCGCGCTCGTTTTTCCCTCAACCACCGTGCTCCCTGCAAAAATATCACCGTACTCCAACAGGTCGGTCTCAAAGGCCAGGATCTGCTGAATCCGCAGGCTCCACTGCTGGTCCCAGGGCCGGGGAAG
>WTHD01000017.1:2387-3816 GCA_011523265.1 Candidatus Binatota bacterium | reverse complement strand
CTGATCGAGAAATTTAATGCAGCCATTGACGCGCTGATACATGCCCCGGAGAAAGTAGCGGATTGCTTCGCTGAAGACGTGCTCTGGATCAACTACGTGCCGCCGCATCTGCCGTATGGTGGCGAGTACAGGGGACTGAACGAACTGGCCAGGCTTTTCGCTCAATATATGGCAGCGCTCGAAATTGGAAAGCTTGCGTTCGATGAGTATTTTGTCACCGCAGACGATGTTTTAATTGTGACGGGGAACGAATGCGATAGTCGGGTGAAATCAACCGGAAAGCATTACACCATGCCGTTTGTTTGGGTTGTCCGTTTTAATGAACATGGAAAAATCACCTATGTCCGCGAGTACAATGACACGTACCCGATGGCAGAAGCATTCAAGGCCTGAACAGATCGTCCGGCAACGCCCCCTGTTGGCTCTGTCCAATGATCTGGCTGGAGTGTAAATTCATATACAGTGAGGTCAAACGAGGCATCCTCTCAGGCTGCGGCTAGTTCCAGTATTATCGCGCGCCAGGTCGTAAACGCCCGCTCTCGATTCAGCCTCCGACTGGTCCCAGCGGAACGGGACCGGTTGGGGGATATGAGCCGTCCGCGTCGTGCACTTCCTTACCGGTCAGCGGTGGGTCGAACACGCTGATGCCGTAAAAATCGCTCAACGCCTTGACGTGATGGCGATCTTTCGGTCCCACCACATACAGGCCGCCGGGACCGATACTCTGCACGGCTCCGGTGGCGGAATCGGTCACCTCAAGCCTGCCGTCCAGCACCACGTTTGCCTCCCAGTGGTGTTTGTACCACAGGTCTGCTTCCCCGCCCGCTTGCAGGCGGACCACTGAAAAGGAGAACCCGAGCTGGTCGACGGCGGTCACATAGCGGGCCGTGATGGCGACGCCGCCCGCGACCACCCGCTCCAAGCCCGCATTGCGAACATCGGCGAGAGTTCTGACGAACATACGGTCCTGACCTTGGGGGGCATCACCCGTTGGGGGATAGGACCCATCCGCAGCGTGGGTCTCAGTGCCTTCGAGCGGCGGGGAGAAGACACTGATGACACGCAGGTCTGACGGTTCCTCACAGATGATGCGATGCCGGTCCTGAGGACCAACGCAATACAGCACCCCGGGTTCCAGGGGCCAGCGTTCTTCCGTGGTCCGGTTCTCCAGCGTGGCGTTCCCCGAATACACGTAGTTGGCTTCCCAGTGGTGTTTGTACCACACATCCAGTTGTCCGACCTGGCGGGTCCGGGCTTCAGACACGCTAAACCCGAGTCTATCGGCTTTGGTCAGCAGACGGACGGCCGTCGCTTTACCGTGGGCAATCGAGATAACCCGGCCGTCGGCTTCCAGTTGGCTCATCGTACGAATCAGCATAGAGGTCTCCCTTTGATGGGCTCGGTGCGAACTGCATGCGTTACGGTCGTC
>WTHD01000017.1:0-2287 GCA_011523265.1 Candidatus Binatota bacterium | reverse complement strand
TGGGCCGACTCAATTACCTCGCTGCATCTATTCCAAGCTCACTGTACCGCAATGGCACGCTGTTCACCCTGCGCAACGCTGACGGGACGGACGGCGGAATTGAAGGCGTGATCTTCGATGAGCGACACATGCCGGTTCACAACGCACGCCTCCTCCATGGGCAGGAGTGTCGCAGTGTTGAGAAAAACGGCTTTGCACTGCTGTCTCGTCCTCTCAAGCGTCCAGACCTTGACTTTTTTGATCACCACGACGTCATTCACGACTACTACCGCGAGTGTGAACACGCCGTCCAAGAGATAACTGGCGCCACCTCTATTGTTGCCTTTGACCACAACGTCCGCTCGGCAACTGGCAAGCAAAAGCAGCAACGCATTCGCGGCGGTCAGGAGGTCCAAGGTCCGGCCAGTATTGCTCACGGAGACTACACCCTGCGGAGCGGGCCAGAGCGCTTACAACGTCTGGCACAACCCCCGGCGACAAATGACACGCTCCGCTCAATCATCGGCGCGGGAAAAACTTTGCTCGATCCTGAACAGGTCGAGCGAGCAATTGGCGAAGACGGTCGTTTCGCCATCATCAATGTCTGGCGTAACATCGCCGACGAGCCAGTTGCGACACATCCACTGGCGTTGTGTGATGCCCAGAGCGTTTACCCCGAAGACCTGGCCGTCTTTGAAATCCGCTATCAAGACCGCGTTGGTGAGAATTACTTCTCAAAACATGCTTCCCGCCACCAGTGGTATTACTACCCAGCCATGACCCGTGACGAGGCGCTGCTCATAAAACAGTGGGACTCTGCCGGACCGCTGGCCCGCTCACAGGGAGCCGATTCTGATAGCACCAACCCCCAAGCACCGTGTACCTTCAGTTTTCACAGCGCTTTTCACGATCCAAAAACACCTCCCGATGCACCCGCACGGTGGAGTATCGAGGTGCGATGTGTCGTGATGTATGAGTGCTGAGTCGCCTTCTTGCATTGCCGCTTGTGCGGCTGTGGCAGGCTTCAGTTGTGTGCCTTCTCCCGGTTCTACAATTGTCGCGCGTGACGGGTCCAGGGCGTACTGTTGGCAGGCGCCGATTCGCCTGCTGGTGGCACGAATCAGCCGCACTACACCCCTAACCAATACAGTCCAATGAGGATGACACAGACCGAGACGGCCCACACTTCAAACGCCATGCGCAGTGGCCAGGGCGCCGTTCTGAGTTCCATGAAATCGAGAAAGACGAAACGGATTTTGACAAAGGTGAGAATCAGAATGGCGGTGGTCGCGTAGTGAAATTGCTCCCCAAAACCGAATCCATGCCCAAACTGCCACGACAATCCCGTCGCCACTATCAAGCCGGCCCAAATACCGGTCACTCTGGATTGCAGTGAAACCGCCATGCGTCACCGCATCAGATACAGCAGCGCGAAAAGCGCGATCCACAAGATGTCCACGAGGTGCCAAAAACACGCCCCGCTTTCGAGCACGCCCACGCCTTGAGCATCACATTCCGCATCGCGCACGGACTGCCAGAGGAAAACCAGCACACCGATCCCAATCACCATGTGCAGCAGGTGAATGCCGGTCATCAGGTAGTAGTACATAAAGAAATTATTCGTCTCTAGCGTCAAATCGGCGGCAATCTTTTCGCCCCATTCAAAATATTTGACGACGATGAAACCAATCCCGCACAGGATTGCCGACACGAAACAGCTGCGGGCCCGCGAAAGCTGGCCTGCCCGAGCGCCGTGAACGGCGAGTGCGACGAGCCAGGAACTCGTCAACAGGAGCACGGTGTTGAGTAGCCCGAGGGTCTGGTTGAGCAGTTGCTGCTGTTCGACGAACAACGCGACTTCTTGCGACCGATCGTAGACAAATACCGAGAACAACAGAGAAAAGACCAGGATGTCGCCGATGATGAACATCCACACGCCGGGTTCGCCGGGCAGGTGCGGCTTGACCGAGTCCGGCAGCGCGGAAGTTGAAGACATTAATGAGTCGTCTTTCTAGGCGGCCGCCGCTGGTTCAGATTGCGCCTGCTGTTTTATCGCGCCCATAAGGATGAAAGGCATCGCGATATACCAGGTAAAAAAGACCAGAAAGGGGACCCACCAGACAAACAAGCCATCCCAGGCGAATGGCCCCGTCTTGAAAAAGGTTAAAAGCCCGCCAGGAACAAACAGCACCGCCACCCACAGATTGTAGTACCCGACCCAACGCGGGAATACCGGCTCCGCCTGCTTATCACTCAAGATACACAGGCCGAGGGCAATGTTCTGGATGATGAACGGCGCGAAGGTCAT
>WTHD01000236.1 GCA_011523265.1 Candidatus Binatota bacterium | reverse complement strand
TCACGATGCTGTGTAGCGCGTCTCTCTCCTCCTTGAAGAGTACGGGCTTCCAGCCCGCATGGCGGCCAGGATAGCCGCCCTCCCAGAAGGGGAGCCACACCCATCCCCTCTCCGGCTACTTGGGATAGACCTGTATCCTTCCCGACGAGCGCGGACTGGCACGGCTACAACTTATCGTGAATGGCGCTAGTCAAGGACCTTGGCCGTTCTGAGCCGTTGAAGGTCTGTCGCGTTCATCCCTATCCCGGTCAGGACTTCGTCCGTATGCTGACCGAGAGTCGGCGGGGCGGTCCTAATTTCCGCCGGCGTATCCGCCAAACGCCAGACCGGACCGATGGTCCGAAAGCTCCCTCCCGCCGGGTGGTCAACGTCTTTCAGGATATCGAGCTCGGCCACCTGTGGATGGGCACATAATGTGGGGTAATCGTTAAAGGGCACGGCATCCCCGTGGAATTCGTGGACGAGTTTAACCACCTCAGCGTTCGTTAACTGTTGGAACGCTCGCTCCCAAATCGGCTTGACCTCGGGCGCATAGCGGCCAATGCTGGTCGCCTCTCGTCCAAAGCCCTGGAAACGCGGGTCAGTAATATAGTCCGCCAAGCCCAGCGTCAGCATCAGCCGATCCCAATCCTCGCTACTGCCCCGGCGTAGGCCGAAATAGACGTGACCGTCCTTGGTTTTATAGCCTTCGTCGGGCGGGCGAGTGTAATGATCGAGATGGAAACCGTACCACTCGTCCGGGTCCGTCATGGATGTCCACATAATGCCGCGCATATGGAGCAGAGTCCCCAGCATACTGACCGCAACCCGCTGCCCCTCGCCTTTACGCACGCGGTGAAACAGCCCGGCCGTTATCGCTTGGGAGGCCATAATGCCGGTATTGAGGCTGGCCACATCCGTGCCTAAACGAACCGGCGCCTCTCCTATCTTTCCCAGCGAGTGGGTGTAATCAGCCATGGCCTGCACCACCAACTCCGCCCCTGGCTGGTCTCGCAGCGGCCCTTCCTCCCCAAAGGCACTAATTGCGCAATACACCAGCGTCTCATGCGTCCGCCTGAGGTCTGCGTAGTCCAGCCCCAGCTTTTCCGCTTGGCCCGGCCCGAAATCCTCCAGGACAACATCGGCCCGGGTAATCAGTTGTCGTGCGATCTCTCGGCCGTCTTGTGTGGAGACATCCAGGGCCACGCTCTTCTTGTTCCGATTGAGACTCAGGAAGACCGCGCTCTCGTCCTGGATGAACGGCGGTCCCATGGTCCGTGCGGTATCGCCGCTCAGCGGCTCGATTTTAATCACCTCGGCTCCAGCGTCCGCCAGGCGCATGGAGGCAAACGGTCCGCACAGCCCTTGGGTGAAGTCAATAATGGTAAAACCATCCAGCGCGCCGGGCATCACCCCTCCGGTCTCTTGTCTCTTCCGTTCCTATCCGGCGTCTCTGCCGCTATCCCAAACTCGCGCAGGACTTCCTCGGTCTGCTCGCCTTGCAGTCCGCCCGGACGAATCGGACCAGCCGGAGTTTTCTCAAATTTCCACGGCAGCCCATCGACGCTCAGGGTTCCCCAATGTGGCGTCTCCAGGTCAACGATATGCTGATTGCGTGTGACTTGGGGGTCGGTGCGGAGTGCCTGAAAATTAACCGTGCGGTCCACCCGCGTGTTCGGCACGCCTGCCTGCGTCAACCGCAGACTCCACCAGCGGGTTGGCTTGGTTTTGAAATGGTCTTCAAGCACGGCTACGAGGGCGGCCCGGTTTTCGACCCGTTTCGGGTTGGTCGCAAAGCGCGGATCGTCGCACAGGGCTTCCTGGCCGATAGCGCGACAGAAGCGCGGCCACTGATCTTCGCTCACCACTCCAACCGCCAGATATTCCTGATCCTCACACACAAAGGCCTGGTGCGGCACGGTCGTTGCCGCGGCACTGCCCATGGGCTGAGGCTGTTCGCCGGTCGCGAAATACTCGGCCAGGCGGCTGGTTTGCAGCGACATGGCGGCCGAGATCATATCGATCTCAATATACTGCCCCTTGCCCGAGCGCTCCCGTGCCAGCAGCGCCTGCAAAACGGCTTCGACAATCATGGTGCTGGTCGTAATGTCGAGATGAGCCAGGTGGCGGAACATCTCCCCCGTCGATCCGGGCGTGCCGGTAATGCTGCACCAGCCTCCGAATGCCTGAACGGTCGGATCGATCCCGGCTTCCTTGGCCATCGCACCGGTCCGGCCATACGCCGACGCAGACACATACACCAGGCGCGGGTTGAGCTGAGAGACCACATCATAGCCCAGACCCAAACGCTCGACCGCACCCGGACGCATGTTCTGCACAAACACATCGCTCTTTTCAACCAGCTTGAGGGCAATAGCCCGATCACCCTCCTCTTTGAGATCGAGCACAATGTTCCGTTTGTTGAAATTGGCCGAGATATACAGGACGGCCGTGCCCTTGATAGGCGGCGGGATGACGTGAGAGAGTTCACCGCCGGGCGATTCCACCTTAATCACATCCGCTCCCAGTTCGCCCAGCAATTTGGACGCCCAGGGTCCGACCGCGGCGATACTGAGGTCAAATACGCGAATACCGTCGAGAATACCGGGCATAGATCCTCCTTCTCTCCTTCAGTGCAGCCGTGCCAGTCTGCCGCTATCCTTTCCGGGGTCGAAACTTGGCCAGGGTGACCTCGTCGGTCACATCATCGAAGACGACCTCCACCGGCAGGCCGATGGTGATGTCCTCGTTTGCGACTTCGACCAGATTGGTCAGCAAACGGGGCCCTTCTTCCAGTTCGACCTCGGCAACAGCGTACGGAATGTCCTCCTTGAACGACGAGAAATACGCCTGATGAAAAACGACCCAGGAGTTCACCACGCCTCGACCGCTCACCGTCTGCCAGCGAAACTCGCGCGACCAGCAGTCCGGGCAAAACGGAGCCGGAGGATACCAGACAGCATCGCACGCCTCACAATAGGGCAGCACCATCCGCCGTTGTTTCAGGCCATCCCAGTACGGCTGGTTCAGCGTCGAGATCGCCGGTAGCGGTTTTGTATACGCGGCCATGGCCTCTCCCTTTTTTCAGCCCGCGCGGTAGATTAACGAGTCTCCGTACGCGTTGGCCCATTGGATGAGTTGCGCATTCGGAATCTGTCGCTCACCACACTCCCCCCGTAATTGGCGCACAACCTCGACCTGGTGATTCCAGCCCATGATATGGCCCTCGGACATCAGCCCACCATGAGTGTTCATGGGCAGTTCCCCACCCAGCTCGATGCGCCCGTCTTGGGTAAATGCGGCGGCTTCGCCCTGCCCGCAGAACCCAAAACGTTCCAGGGCGGTCCAGGCCAGTATCGAGAACGCATCATAGGTAAACAGCGCGTCCAGATCCTTGGGCGATACATCCGCCATCTCATACACGGGCTGCGGGCCGGGCACATAATCAAAGGCGGTTTGTTGAGAAGTCCCAAAGCCGGGATAGGTCCAGATAAATTCCTCCCGTCCCGCGGGCAGGCCCTGCATACCGCTAATGCACACCGGCCGCTTGGCCATATTGCGCGCGCGTTCCTGGGTGGTCACCAGAACGCAGGCCGCGCCATCGTTAATCAGACAATAGTCCAACAGGTGCAGCGGCTCGCACACAAAACGCGAATTCTGGTGATCTTCGACGCTGATCGGTGTCTGCATGACGGCATTCGGATTCATGCAGGCATGCTTCCGAAACGCCACCGCCACCGCGGCCAGTTGCTCACTCGTTGCGCCAAAGCGATCAAAATACTTCCGGGCGACCAGGGCCGCCCCGGCCCCCGGCGAGGTCATACCGAACACCGGGTCTTCGCCGTGTCCACCGC
>WTHD01000356.1 GCA_011523265.1 Candidatus Binatota bacterium | reverse complement strand
ATACCGATCGGTGTGGCGCGCAGGTGGAGACGGCGGTTGAGTTCATCGATCAGCGTGGGCCAGTCGTAGCTCGGCTGCTCGTGAGCGGTGGAAGTTGATGGTGGTGCCATAATCTGCCCTCCTGTCGTGTGTGTAGCACGGCCCTGGCGGCCCGGCCACTCGGGCTTGCCCTGGAGCGGCTGGACCGGGACGCGGCGACAAGTGCCGCGAGCCGAGTGAGCAGTCATGCGGGGACGGCTGATGAGCTAAAGTTTGACGCTTGTCCGGTTTGTCTGATACGAACCTGACGCCTGTCCGGTGAGAACAGGGCGCATGGAAAGCAAGGAGGTTTCAGATATGGCAACGAATCCAACCGAGCGCCGGCAACGCTTGATTGATATGGCCGCTACGCATGCCGATGATTTCAAATTACGGGTGGCCGAGCACGATGCGGACAGCAGCTTTCCGCATGAAAACGTGGCGGCCATGAAGGCCTCGGGCTATACCGCGCTCATCGTCCCGGAGGAACTGGGCGGCGCTGGCGCCACGCCGCTGGATATTGCGCTGGCCCAGGAACGTCTGGCCTACGGCGACCTGCCCATGGCCATTGCCGTCAATATGCATCATATCGTGGTCGCCATTCTGGCCGACCTGTGGCGGCTCAACCAGAAGGGCGAGGGACCACAGGTGGACGCCCTGGAGCCCATGCTCAGGGCAACGGTGACCGACGGTCTGATTTTCGGCGGACCGGTCAGCGATCCAAAAATGAACAGCTCGGTCGGCTTTGCCGGCATCAATGACACCACCCGTCAGGCGACCAGAGTGGACGGCGGCTACCGGCTGAACGGCAAAAGCGGCTTCGGCACCATGTCCGCGGGGGCCGACTATCTGCTGACGACCGCCCGCTATGAAGACCCGGACAACGGCCCGCAATGCCTGCTGTTCTTTTTCCCGACCACGGCCGAGGGCGTCGAGATTCAGACCAACTGGGATACGATGAGCATCCGTTCCTCGCAGAGCAATGACGTGGTCTGGAACAATGTGTTTGTTCCCGACGATGCCGCGGTGTTACGCCCGGCCCAGAACTGGGACGTCATAGCCGACATCACCGCCTCGTGGTGGGTGGCCTCCGGCCCGGCGTGTTATATCGGTCTGGCCCAGGCGGCGCGCGATTACGCCATGAACTGGGTTGCCGAACGGAAACAAGAGCCGTTTGACCAGCCCATGACCCACTATCCGAGCAATCAGCTCCTGGCCGCGGACATGGAAATCGGCCTACGCTCGGCACGGGCCATGCTGCATCAGGCCGTTGCCGCTCACGATGACGTCACAGTGCGAACCCAGGAAGACCTCATCAATCTGATCTCATGTTTTCAGTTTGTGATGGAAGCCTGCGTTCAGGTGGTTGATAAAGCCATGCGCATGGTCGGCGGTGCGGCCCTGTTCAAGAAGAACCCCATGGAACAGATGTACCGCGATGTGCGGGCCGCGGTCATCCATCAGCCCTTTGCCGGCATGGAAGGCAGAGCCCTGCTCGGTCGGCGGACCTTCGGCCTGCCGGTGTATATCAGCCCGCGCTTTGTGTAACTGTCATTCCGTACAGCAGCCGGCGGAGGCTTTAGGAGCGCCGTCAGGTTGTGGTATGGTGCGATCCAAAGAGTCCACTTCGGTTTCCTGGTCGCGGGGAAAGGAGTCGGTATGAGTGCCGTTCATGAACGTTTTGTGACTGATAAGGATGGAAGGCGGATAGCCGTGTTATTGGGTATGGACGAGTACGCCAAGTTGCTTCAGGAATTGGAAGAACTGGAATCGCTCAAAGCCTATGACGCGGCCAAATCAACCCAGGATGAAGCCATCCCGCTCGAACAGGCCCTCGCCGAAATCGAAAAGACTCGGTAGTGTCCTAATTCCGTCGTTATCCTGAGACGTGCTCAGAAAGAACTCGCCGGGCTGCCGTCAGACACGTACAACCGTGTGAGTGAGGCGCTCCGCCGTTTGAGGGCCATCCCACGACCCGCTGGCTGCACCAAGTTGAGTGGCCGGGAAGGGTGGCGTCTTCGGGTCGGCAACTATCGGATAATCTATGAGATTGATGATACACAGCGTCGCATTACGATCCTTCACATTGGGCATAGACGCGATGTCTACCGGTAAAAACCTCGATTGACCGAACCGACCGGAGTGAGACTCACTATGTAATTCTACGGAGCGTGTAAGAAAGGAAAGATGCATGACTGAACCCACCCCTAATCTGAGCACTCAAGACACGCGCATCGTCATTATCGGCGCGGGCATGGCCGGCATCCTGTCCGCCATCAAGTTTCGTGAGGCCGGCTATGACAACTTCATCATCTATGAAAAGTCAGACGCCCTGGGCGGTACCTGGCGGGCGAACACCTATCCGGGGCTGGCCTGCGACGTACCGGCGCATTCGTACACCTATTCTTTTGAGCCCAACCCGGACTGGAGTCAGGTGTTTGCTCCGGGCCCTGAGATTCGGACTTATTTCGAGAATGTGGCTCAGAAGCACGCCGTTGTAGACCGCGTCCGCCTTGAGGAAGAGATTACGGCCTGCGAATTCATTGACGGCCGCTGGCAGATTCGGACCAGTAAGGGACGCGAAGACCGGGCGGATATCATCATTGCCGCCACCGGGGTGCTGCACCATCCCAATCGGGCGGCTCTCCCCGGTCTCGACACCTTCAAGGGTGCTTACTTCCACAGTGCCGAATGGGACCACAGCGTCCCACTCGACGGCGCGCGTGTCGGCGTGGTCGGCACCGGCTCGACCGCAATCCAGATTACCACCGCCCTGGTTGAGCGGGTGGCCCGCTATACATTATTCCAGCGCACCGCGCAGTGGGTCTTCAAAATGGAGAACGACGCCTACGCGGCTGCCGAGCGAGCCGCGTTTGCCAACGACCTACGGAAAATCTACGCGCTGCGCGAAGAGCAGAAGGAGTTTTTTGAAAATTTTAGTAAGGCGGTCATTGATGCTGATTCCCCCGAAATGAGGGAGATTGAAGCCGTCTGCCTGGCCAACCTTGAAGATACGGTGAAAGACCCGGAATTACGTGAGAAACTCCGGCCAAATTATCGGGCGGCGTGTAAGCGTCTCATTCTGTCGCCCAACTTCTATGAGTGCATTCAGCATCCGAACGCCGAACTCGTGGTCTCCGGTATTGAAACCGTCGAACCCAAGGGCGTCCGGACCAAGGACGGCAAACTGCACGAGTTGGATGTCCTGGTGCTGGCGACCGGCTTTCGGGCCGACCGTTTTATCCGACCGACCCTGGTGCGTGGCCGGGGCGGTGTTGATCTTGACGACGTATGGGCGGACCATCCGGTTGCCTATCTCTCGATTTCCATCCCGGAGTTTCCGAACTTCTTTATGCTGAACGGCCCCAACGGTCCGGTCGGAAACTTTTCCTTGATTCGCATTGCCGAATTGCAACTGGGCTATATCCTGCAACTCATGGAAAAAATACGAACGGGCGAGTGCCGGGAAATCAGCGCCAGTCGCCCGGCCACGGACGACTATGAGCAGTCTCGCGCGCAGGCCGCCAAGAAATCGATCTGGGCGACGGGCTGCAATAGCTGGTATCTGGACAAGCACGGTGTCCCGGCAAGCTGGCCCTGGTCCCAGGCCCATTTTGACGCCGAAATGGCCGCGCCCAGACTCGAAGCCTATGATGTTGTCTAGAGCGGACAGCCGTGTGGGGCGCTGTGCAGTGCCTGTGTTTAACATCTATGCTTGACAGTCGGTCCGAACCGGGACACAACGTCTGACAGGGGACTGTGACCGGGAACGTAATGATTCGGGAGGAGTTGCAGTAATGAGCATCCAGACTGTTGGCTCAGTTGCATCCGGCACCGGTCTGAACGGCCGGCAACCGATCGGAGACCTTGAGCGGGACGTGCGTGACTACATCATAGACCAGTCCGAGCAGGGCATGTTTACGGTGGACCGGGACGTGTTCCGGGACCCGCGCATCTTCGATCTGGAGATGCAGCACATCTTCGAGGGCAGTTGGATCTACCTGGCGCATGAGAGCCAGCTTGCCCGGCCCCACGATTTCTTTACGACCGGCATGGGCCGCCAGCCGGTCCTCCTGATGCGCGACAGGGCCGGTCAGATCGGCGCGTTCATCAACGCCTGTCCGCACCGAGGAGCCACCGTATGCCAGCTCAAACGCGGCAACCAGCGGGTGCTGACCTGTCCGTATCACGGCTGGTCGTTTAATACCGCCGGTGGGCTGATCAGCGTCAAGGACCATGCCAACGGTGCCTATCCGGCCGCGTTCGAGGAACAGCCGCACGGTCTCACGCCCATCGCCCGGCTGGCCAATTACAAAGGCTTTCTGTTCGGCTCGCTCAACGCCGACGTACCCGCCCTCGAAGACCATCTGGTTGCGGCCCTGCCGATCATTGACATGCTGGCCGACCAGGCTCCGGATGGCTGGGAGGTGGTCGCCGGCAGCGCGGACTATACCTATCACGGCAACTGGAAACTCCAGGTGGAAAACGGCGTGGACGGCTATCATTTCGATGTGGTCCACCGCACCTTTGTGGGTGTCGTCCAGCGCCGCGCGCGCTCGGGCTCGGACGAGGTGCAATCCCTGGACGCCGAACGTCTGGACGCCCCGACCAACGCGACCGGCTGTTACGACCTGGGTAACGGCCACACCCTGCTGTGGACCGACTACCCCAACCCGCAGGTCCGGCCCTCGTACGCCCAGCGGGAGGCCCTGTGCGCCCAATATGGGGAAGCGCAGGCACGCTGGATGGTCGAGCGGCTGCGCAACCTGTTGCTCTACCCCAACGTGTTTCTAATGGATCAGATCTCGGCTCAGATTCGGGTTATAATCCCGCTGGCGGTCGATAAGACCCTGGTCTCGACCTATTGCCTCGCGCCGGTGGGCGAGGCTCCCGAGATGCGGGCGCACCGGCTGCGTCAGTACGAAGACTTTTTCAACGCCAGCGGGGTTGGCACCCCGGACGACCTGGCCGCGTTCGAGGCCTGCCAACGCGGCTTTAACGGTCACCAGGTACGCTGGCAGCAGGGCTATGTGCGCGGCACCGGCCGGACCGTCTCGGGTGCCGATGCCGAAGCCCACTCAGTCGGACTGCAACCGGTCTCCAGCAGCGGCAACTTTCAGGACGAGATTATTTTTCAGGGCCAGTACCGGCGCTGGCTGGCCCTCATGAGCCAGGGCCAGGAAGCCACACGCGGAAACGGCCATGACGGCTGACCTACTGGCCCACTGCACCCAGGTGTTGTTTGATGAAGCCGCCTGTCTGGACCAGCGCCGCTGGGCGGACTGGCTGGCCCTGTATGCCGACGATGCGGAATACTGGGTACCGGCCTGGACTGATGACGACCGGCCCACGAACGACCCGCAGACCGAGCTGTCGCTGATCTACTACAACAGCAAGGCCGGACTGGAAGACCGGGTCTGGCGGATCGAGTCGGGCCTGTCGCCGGCCTCTCAGCCTCTGGACCGGACCTGCCACCTAATTACCAATGTCCGTCTCACAAGCGAGGACGCTGAGCGGCCGGCCGTGGCGGCGCACTGGCAGGTGAATGCCTACAAGCCCGGAAAACAGCGGTCGTTTCTCTATTACGGCTTTTATGAGTATGTGCTCCGGCAGACGCCGGGGGGCTATCGGATCGCCACAAAGAAGATCACCCTCTTGAACGACATTGTTGAGGGGGTGTTGGATATCTACCATATATAAATACGCCTGTGGACGAGAGAGATGTATGGAGTCTGTTGATCTGTCGTATGGCCGTTCGTTTGCCAACGGCTTTCCGCACGAATTTTTTCGCGAGCTGCGGCGTGAGGCCCCGGTCTGGTGGCACGCGCCGACCGAGCATACGCCGGGCGGTGAGGGGTTCTGGGTGGTGAGCCGCTACAATGATGTGGTGAACGTTTTTAAGGATGCCGAGACGTTTTCCTCCGAGCTGGGCGGGACGCAGATTTTTGACGGCAGGGGAGCCGGCTATCAGTTGAACCAGACGGATGACCCCAAGCACCGCCGGCTGCGTGACCTGGTCAATACCGGTTTCCTGCCGCGCATGATCGGCCGGCTGGAAGCTCAGCTCAGAGAACGGACCCGCCATATCCTTGACGGCATCTCGCCCGAAGAGCCATTTGACTTCGTGCCGACCGTGGCGCGTGAACTGCCCCTACAGGCTATCTGCATTATTCTCGGGATTCCGCAGGAGGACCGAGAAGAGTTGGGACGTATTGTTGACCTGGCCATAGGCGCCGGGACAGGCGAAGCCCTGGCCCTGGAGCATATCAAACGTCTGGGCGCGTACGCGGACAGGCTCGTGGAGCAGAAACGTCTCGAGCCCGCGGACGACATCCTGTCCGTGATTGTTCACGCCCAATTAGAGGACGGCTCCCCGCAACTCGACAATCGTGAGCTGCGCGCCTTCTTTGCCCTGCTCTTTCCGGCCGGAGCCGAGACCACGCGCAGCTCCATTGCCGGCGGCCTGGTGGCGCTGATTGAAAACCCGCACGAACTGCAACGACTGCGGTCCGACCCTGGGCTGATGAAGAGCGCGGTCGAAGAAATCGTGCGCTGGACCTCGCCGTCCGTATACAAGCGCCGGACGACGACGCGCGATGTCGAGCTGCACGGACAGCCCATCCGTCAGGGCCAAAAGGTCACCATCTGGGAGATGTCGGCCAACCGGGATGAAGACGAGTTCACAGACCCGTTCCGGTTCGATATTGGGCGCAGCCCCAATTTTCATGTTGGCTTTGGTCTTGGCACCCACTTCTGTTTGGGAGCCAATCTCGCGCGTCTTGAAATCCGAGTCGTGTTTGAAGAACTGCTGGCTCGCTACGCGGACTTCGAGATTGTCGGTGACCTGGAATGGACGAATAACAACCGGCTGGTCGGTCTGACCCGCCTGCCGCTCAGGGTGACACCCAAGGCAGATGTCTGATTCGGCCGTAGCCAACTTACGGTCAAGACCGCCCAAGACGGTACTGTACTTTTTCAATAATCACTACCAGTGAATAAGAGGGAAATAGGGCTGAGTTGATGAATTAGGAATGGTCTTTGAGAATCTTGAGGACAATATCTATATTTTTTAAGATGTGTCTTGTTCGTTCAAGATAAGCATCTCTAATCATTAGGTCTGACATCGGTGTTGGACGTGTGTGTTTGATAAATTCTTGATAGGCAAAAATGAGGGCTCCAACCTCAATACTGGAAAGCGTTATGATACGGGGAAGAATGGCGTGATAAATTTCTGGAACAAACTCTTCATAGAATACGGGAATAGGAGGGATTCCTTCTATTTCTTTTTCCTTCTCTTCTTCAACCTCTAAGGACGTCTGTATTCGTAACCGTATATCCTCAAGTTCAACGGTGAGAGCATTGCGTATAGAAGCTCGTTCGTTAGCCTCTTTGCGCTCTACCCTTCCCCGCTCATATTTCCACTGATGTTCTTGCTGCTTTCTCGCTTGATGGGCGGAATACAGGATCGAGATAAAGACGCCGATGAGGCCGAAAATAATAGTGCCGATTTGAATCCAGTTATCAATCGTCATAGGTACATTATGAGACCGCTTCTCGCCGCCATTCCCTTAGCCTTCTACCAGTGGTTGATCGCGTCTATTGTAAACACGATAGCCAAGAAGTGTAATATCAAGATGTCGCTAACTTCTGTTCAGATGTCTTCCATTTTAGCATAGTCCCATCTGCTCATTGACGCTTCCTCTCATATTGGGCATTCTCTCCCCTGTCTACTTTATACGGCGAACCCGCTGAGTCGGGCCGCCTGCTCAATACAACAACCACCATAAAGCGTGGGAGTAGCTACCCGCGCTGTGGTGAATAGGCAGGACTCCACTCATTCGCTGTGTGAAGTAGACACGACCCGGCAACCGCGCTGGGACCTTTGTAGTCGGGATAAGAAGAAGGAGAGCGTATGTATTTTCGTATAAGTATGGCCTTGGTGGCCGTCTGTCTGGCCTCAATGACCCAAGCAGCAACGCTCGAAGTGCCGACCCCCAACACAACGGTGTCAGGGATTGGGGTGATTTCCGGTTGGAAGTGTACGGCTGAGGGGGACATCACGATTAGTCTCAACGGCGAAGACCCTTTTCCGGCAACGTATGGGTTGCCCCGCTCCGATACGAGTTCGGTGTGTAGCGATGATGGGAACAACGGCTTTTTTAGCTACTGGAATTGGGGAATCCTTGGGGATGGACAACACACCGCGGTCGCCTATGACAACGGCGAGGAGTTTGCACGGAGCACGTTTCGGGTTGTCACCACGGGCGAGGAGTTCTTGCGCGGAGCGAGCGGGACGTGTGAGATTCCCGACTTTCCCGCTCCAGGAGAAACCGCTCGTTTCAAGTGGAATCAGAGCACGCAGCATTTGGAGTTGGACTCGGTGAGTAGTGCTACACGGACCGCCCAAGGCAAGCTGTACTGGACGAACCGCAAGAGCAGGCTGGGGTACGCAGTCCAGCGAGCCAACCTCGACGGTTCCCAGCTTGAAACCCTCTTCGATGATAGGGGCTTGTATCCAGTTGACCTTGCCGTGGACCCCAGCGGGGGCAAGCTGTACTGGACGGCGGGGAATGACGACCTGAGAGCAATCCAGCGGGCTAACTTAGACGGCTCCCAGGTGGAAAACCTTGTTCTCTGGCATGGTCCGAATGGGGGTGCACCAAGGGAGCTTTCCGTGGACTCGACTGGGGGCAAACTGTACTGGCTGTTCTGGCGGAGTGGTAGCTACATGACTGAAATCCAGCGGGCTAACTTAGACGGCTCCCAGGTAGAAACTCTCGTCAGCCACTCGGATCGGATATTCCATCTTGCCGTGGATCCGACCGGGGGCAAGCTGTACTGGCCAGTCGAAACAGGCGACTTCCAGCACGCAATCCTACGAGCCAACCT
Organism: Candidatus Binatota bacterium; assembly: GCA_011523265.1. GTDB lineage: Bacteria > Desulfobacterota > Binatia > Bin18 > Bin18 > Bin18. The sequence goes on along the minus strand of WTHD01000356.1, from coordinate 8,752 downwards.
GGACGGTTCCCAGGTAGAAACTCTCCTCGTCCCGGATTCACAACTCGGACTGGGTTTCTACCTGGACCCGACTGTGGGCAAGCTGTACTGGACTCTCAATTCAAGCCCTCGGTACAGGCAGTACGCATTGCAGCGAGCCAACCTGGACGGTTCCCAGGTAGAAACTCTCTTCGTCTCGGATTCGCAGCCCCGTACACATGATCTTGTCGTAGACACGATCGGAGGCAAGCTGTACTGGACCGTCGGGGAAATCCGGCGAGCCAACCTCAACGGCTCCCAGGAGGAATCCTTCTTCAGCATAAGCTCGAATTATGGACCATTGGATTTAGTCCTAGTTTGGGAGTAGGGAGGGTGGTAGGCAGATTTCCCAGCGTCCCGAACTGTATTAGTCAGCGTCGCCGGTGCGTTCGAAGACCCGGTGTACTGGACGGCGGGTTGTAAAACGGCAGCGGAAACGGACAGACTTCCCTCTATAGCGGGGACTGCAAGGAGAATCTATGAAACGCGATCCACAGTTAATTGAGGCTATTGAATTGGTGCTCAGAGCCAAGAAGAGACCAATGGCGCAGGTACATGAGTTGCGGCAGGAGGTCGCTCAGCAGAGCGGGATGTCTCCTACTCGATCAGAGCTTGATGAGCATCTTCGGGTCATGTGTGAGGAGGGGCGTATTACCGCGACCCTGGTCAAGGCCAATGCCCACACGACCTACACCAACATCAACCTCGTTCGATGAGTATGTTGTTGCGAAAAATTTTAAGCTGGTGGCGGATCTCTAATCTGGTGCTGATGGGGTATGCGCCGATGCCACATGCACGGCCTGCTTCTACCCCTCCCTTACCTGATCCGTTGCTGAGAGTAGTAGACGTGTCGGAGAGTCGAGTCAAGATTGAGTATCCGACGATTCTCCACACCTATTATCGTCCCGTCCTGCTCACGCGTTCACAAGCTGACGAATTGCTCCGCGCCGAGGCTGACCGTGCTTGCGCTCTTTACGGCCGCATAGCCTCGCAGGAAATATCCCGCGAATGTACCACCGCCCAACTTTACGCCACAATGAGCGTGGGCGAATTACGGGAGCACCTTCACCGACTGGAAACGATAGATGCTTCTTTCCTTCATAGTACTGGCCTTACAGAGTCTGGCTCTTGTACGACTCTTGAATATCTGTATGCATGTACCCCTGTTGATGGGGCAACAGGGCAGTGAAGCTCCAGAGGTCACGGTCAAGCACTCCCTCCTTGAAGCAACTCATGCCATAGCTTTCTTCGTTTGGGACTCGTGTGGCGTGTCCCAAGACGATAATATACGGCAAGTGCTATGCCCCAGTACGTTGATCTTGAACTCCAAATGGGCATCTGGGCTGCCATACTGAGTATTTCTGGTTTGGGGACTTTCTAGGGGACCGGGATTAACGCGCCCGGCCTGAATACGATTGTCGCCCTGGAAGCGGGGTTCTCAAGCGATTTTTTCTTAGGAAATTGTTATCCTTGGCTACCCATACAAGGAGATCGATGCATGAAGCTGTTTAGGTCATCAGGGAAGCTCTACTTGTTGGAAGATGCCGAAGGAGTCCCTATTCAGGAAGAGTTTGCATTCCCTGTGGATGTAGATGTGCACTACGAGTTGAGGCCATCTCCACAACAACCGGTAAAGGCGGTTGTGTACGGGTTTGAGCTACCAGGATTCGGCCAGACCAAAGAACGCCTCATATTGGATAATGGTGTCGTTTTGACGGGCCGTACATTCGGAGGATCAGTCAAAAAGAGCATGATGTTTGATATCGAAGAAGACATAATCCATCTACACCCGACGATGGCGCAGCCCCCTACAGAGGGAGAACCAGAAATTGATAGTGTTGTCTTCGGTGTTGTGTCGAGCAACCCGCTGGGACGCGGATTGTGCTCGAATGGTGTAGCTAGACCTGGACAGCCGTTTAGCTTTCGATCCTCCTTTCAAGAAGCTCTTCAAGATCACCCAAGCGTGGCGTGGAGTGCTCATGCACTTCGACTCCGGTTCAAAGAATTGGAGATCACTCTAGTCCAGACTTCAGATTACTGGAAAAGGCTCGTGGACAGAACAACACTGGATCACGACTCCGTCGTTGGAATGCGGAAACAGGATGGCAGTGTTTTAGAATGGGAGAAGGTCAATCAAGTCACGCTTCTGTTTTCCCTCTTCTTGGGGTGGGTCAACCATTGTGTTTCCCCCATTTCCCATATCAAGGCGTATCGTAAAAGGAGACTCGTATACAAAGGGTATGCGTTGAACCTGCACCCAACCGTACAGAGAGACCGGTTCTCTTGGCTTCCGTCGCAGGATTGGAATGATGATAACGTCAAGCCTAGAAGGATAGACATGGCTCGGTGGGTGGAAGACCTTTTTGTAAAATTCTCTATGACCTGGGAGAAGAGTAGAAGAGACGATGATGGTTTCCACCTGGCTTTGCAATTTCTTCGGAGCCAAGAGAAAGGTTCCCCTGGTTCTCGGGCCTCTATTCTATATCTGCGAGATGTTTTTTCGGCATGTGGTATTCTCCTCCGTATTCTTGGAGTTTCCGCCGGAAGCAGGTCTGACACAATAGCGAAGTGTCTACGTGCCATCGGTGTTGAAAACAAACTGCCCTCTGAGGGTTGGCGCCAACACATCGTCAAACAGCACCCGAGTCTGTGGTGGGGGGTAATGAAACAACAGATTCTCGACAAAGAGAAGGAAAAGGAGACATTAGACCGTCCATTAGCCAATGCCGAAAATTGGATGCTCCATTTGGAGGACCCTGACAACTTGAAGAGATTACTTAGCCTACCCAGACCGGTTCAGCATTACTTGGTCGAGGTAGCGATGTGGATTGCTGACTTGATGGTTTTGAGGGTCGTGGGCTATGAAGGCTTCTACCTCAATCGGCTATCTCAAAAAACCGAGATTGTACCGTGGAGCGATCACTCAAGATTAGGATAAGCATAAGACTGTCGGGTGGCCAAGAACATGATTTCTTCTCCTTAGGTTTGCTCCAGGCCGCGAATCCCTGGCCGTTCTCCTAGCCCGTTGGTGTGAGGATAGGTAGCGGTTATTCCATGAGTAGCACTTAGTTGTTGACGTGGAAGTTGCGAGTGAGTATACCCGCCACTAGGTGGTATATATTTGATACAGCGCCAAACGGTGAGGCCCTGGGATGGCCGAGATTCCTGCCCTCCCTGCCTGTCGTGAGGGATAAGGTATGACCAACGTCCGTGTTGCCGTTGATATTGGCGGTACTTTTACCGATGTCTGTGTTCTCGACGAAACCACGAATGCGCTGCACATTGCAAAAGTCCCTACTTCCAAGGACCCCATTGAGGCAGCGCTGGACGGGCTCGACAAGGCCGGTATCGCGCTCTCCGATGTAACGCTGTTTGCGCACGGCACCACGGTTGCAACCAACGCGCTGATCGAGCGCAACCTGCCCCACACCGCCATGGTCGTCACCGAAGGCTTTCGCGACGTCATCGAGATTGGCCGGTCCACGAAAGAAGACTTATGGGACGCCTACCGTGATAACCCCCCGCCGTATATTCGTCGGCGGGATCGCCTGCCTATTGCGGAGCGTACCGATTCTTCGGGCAGGGTTGAGAAGCCGATTGATGTTGCCGAGGCGCGTGCGCTTGCGGCGAAGCTGCGCAAACGCAAATACGAGGCCGTGGCCATCTGCTTTATGAACTCGTTCGCAAACATGGCGAACGAGCAGGCGCTGAAGGCCATTCTCGAAGAAGAACTGCCGGGGGTGGCCATCTCAACGTCGGCTGAGGTTCTACCCGAAATTTTTGAGCACGACCGGTTTTCCACCGCGGTCGTCAACGCTGTGCTGCACCCCGTGATCGGGGCGTATACCCTGCGTCTGCAAGAGCGGCTGAAACAGGGTGGTTATACCAGCGACGTGCTGCTCCTCCATAGCGGCGGTGGGGTGATGACGCCTCAGGGCATCGACTCGCAGGCCGCGCGCCTGGCGAGCTCCGGTATTGCCGCCGGCGCCATCGCAAACCGCTATATCGGCAACCTGTGCGGATTTCCCAATTCGATAGGGTTCGATATGGGTGGCACCAGTACCGACGTGTCGCTCGTGTGGGACTCGCAGATGTTGACGACCCGTGACTGGCATATTGAGCACGGACATCCGATCTGTTTCCCGAGTATCGATATCAAGACCATTGGAGCTGGGGGGGGCTCGATTGCCTGGATCGATGAGGCGGGCTCGCTCCGTAACGGCCCGCAGTCGGCCGGCTCCATCCCAGGTCCCGCCTGCTATGGCCGCGGCGGCGAGAACCCCACCAATACCGATGCCAACCTGGTCCTGGGGCGTTTGGGTGGAGACCTGGTCGGCGGAAACCTCGACCTCGACCCGGCTCGCGCGACCGCGGCGATTGAGCAAAAAATTGCGCGTCCCCTCGGCATGGATGTGAAGGCCGCTGCCAAGGCAATTCTCGATGTCGCGAACGCCAATACGGCGGACGCCATTCGTCTGGTGTCTATCATGCGCGGCTACGATCCCCGCGACTTCGCGCTGGTTGCCTTCGGTGGGGCTGGACCGCTGCACGGGGCCGCGTTGGCCACAGAGCTGTCCATCCCGACGGTCATCGTCCCACCCCACCCCGGGGTGACCTCTGCTATGGGCTGTTTGTTGGTTGACATCCAACACGATCTGCTGACGACCTATCTGGTCGATACGGCACAAGCCGACCCCCAGGCGATAGAAGCGGAGTTTCGACTGCTTGAGGCTGAGGCGCACGCGCGGCTGACCAAAGAGGGAGTCGCGGACAAGGACATCATCCTCAAGCGTACGATCGACATGCGCTATAGCGGCCAGTGGCGGTCGCTTGCCGTACCTGTCGGGACGCCCTTTATCAGTGTGCAGGAGGCCGTTGACGCTTTCGGCGCGGCGCACGAGCGGGAATATAACTACCGGCGTGCCGGCGCCGGCATCGAGATCTTTCGCCTGAACCTGACGGCAGTCGGGCTGACGCCCAAAGCCGAACTGGCCAGGCAGGTTGCCGATACGGCCAGACCCGAGCCGCGCGCCTGGCGCAAGGTCGGGTTTGATAAAGAGTCATTGGAGACCCCAATTTACTGGCGGGACGATTTGTCGAGTGGTGCGGAACTGCCCGGACCGGCCGTGGTCCAGCAGCTCGACTCGACCACCCTCGTGCCGCCGGGAGCTTCGGTTACGGTTGACCCGTGGTTGAATCTCATCATTACGGTCTGAGAGTGAGGACGCGATCATGACCAAATTACCCACACCCAGCACGACCCTCGACCCGGTTACCTTCGAGGTGTTGCGCAACGCTTTCGTGAACATTGTGGATCAGATGGCAGAGCAGGTGCGTCGGACCTGTTACTCCTTCGTGGTCTACAACCGCGATTTCTCCAACGCGCTATGCGATGCCGAAGGGAATACCGTGGCCCAGGGAAATCAGGACCTGGCGGCCCACGTCGGGACTCTGCACTACACCTGTAAAGCGGTCATCGACGAGTTTGGCGACGATATCCATCCAGGAGATATCTTTCTGATCAATGACCCGTATGTGGGCGGAACGCACTTCAACGATACCCGGGTGCTGTTGCCGATTTTTGTTGACGGTCGGCTCATCGCCTGGAGCCAGGCAAACGGTCACTGGGCGGATATGGGTGGCAGCGTACCGGGGTCGTTTGATGTCAGTGCACACGAGATGTTCAAGGAAGGCATCCGCGTGCCACCGGTCAAGATCTGGCGGCGGGGCGAGTACTGTCGCGATGTGGCGCGTCTAGTGGCCAAGAACACCCGCGACCCCGATGCCATCATCGGTGATATGGACGCCCAGACCCAGGCGACGCGTATTGCAGAGCGAGAAATCCTCCGCCTGTGCGACAAATACGGCGTCGAGACCATCATCACCGCCTTTGCAGAAGTCCAGGATTATGTCGAACGCGCGATACGCCTCCGCCTGAGCGAACTGCCTGACGGGTCGTGGGAGACGGTCGATTTTGTCGATCAGGATCCGGCCGGGCAAGAAGGGATGATCCCCATCCGGGTCAAACTGACGATCAGGGGTGACGAGGCGGAATTTGACCTCAGCGGTTCTCACCCCACGATAGGCTCCATCTACAACTGTGCCTTCGGGGGGACCTTTGCCGGCATTGTGTCCGGTATGAAAACGTTTTTTCCAGATGTCCCGCTGAACGCCGGGTTGTATCGGACCGTTAAGGTCATCGTTCCCGACGATACCATCGTCAGTGCACGCTGGCCGGTGGCGGTATCCGGCTTTGTCATGGGCTTCGAGAAGATCATGAATGCGATCTTTGAGCTGTTCTCCGCTCTCATGCCGGAGCGGGCCATGGCGTGTGCCTTTAACATCGAGTATCTGCAAACCGGCGGCTATGACGCCCGCGGAGATGACCGTCCCTACTTTATGTTGTACGACTGGCTGTCCGGTGGCTGGGGTGGCCGGAATGGCCGGGACGGGCTCGGCGTGACGGCTTCGTGCTTTGGTGTGGGCTTGATGATCCAGCCGGTTGAAGGCCAGGAACGGTTGTGTCCGGTTCGGACCGACCGTTTTGAGATCGTCACCGACAGCGCCGGCCCTGGAGAATGGCGGGGTGGCGTCGGGCTCGACAAAGGTGGCACCATCCTGGACGTGGAAAACTGCGTGTTCTCCTATTTCTGCGACCGTGAACGGTCGATCGTGTGGGGTATTGAGGGCGGCCTCCCGGCGCGCCCGCATGGGCTCTGGCTTGAACCACCGGGTGAGGAGGCGCGCTTCCTGGGCGCGGTGTTCTCGAATGTTCCCGTACATACCGGAGCGCGTTTCTGGCGGGGGACCTCGGGCGGCGGAGGCTATGGTGATCCGCTTAAACGCGACCCGCAAAGAGTGCTCGAAGACGTCGTGGATGACTATGTGTCGGTCGAGCGGGCGCGCAAAGACTACGGCGTTGTGCTCAAGGTCATCGACGAGGACTTGGCGGAGTACGAAATCGATGCAACCGCCACCCGGGCAGAACGTCGACGGATCGCCGCGCAGCGCAAGTGCTGGCTGGAGGAGGATCCGCAGCAGGTCGCCGAGCGCTTCCGCACGGGCCAGCTCGACCTGTACGATGTGATTCGCCAGTATGGGGTCATCTGTGACTGGGGGACCGGCGAGTTATTGCCCAACTCGACCCACGCCTTTCGCCAGATGATGAAGGCGCGGAGTATGCCGTACTGGGCGGATGAGGCAACTGTGTGACTAATGGGCATATAGACCAACGGAGGAGCGAACCATGAACGAGCCAGGAACACTAACGCCGCTCGGTAGGCGCGACCTTGATAGCGTGTTTCACCCCATGAGTCAGATCGCCACCCTGAACGAACAGGGGCCGCTGATGATCGTGCGGGGTGAAGGGATTTATGTCTGGGACGAAGACGGCAAGCAGTATATTGACGGGCTGGCCGGACTCTGGTGCACGTCACTCGGCTATGGCAACGAAGAGCTCGCCCAGACGGCCTACGAGCAGATCAAGAAGCTATCCTATGGCCATCTTTTCACCGACAAGAGCCACGACGCTGCCATGCAGCTCGCGGAAAAGCTCAAGACGGTTGTGCCGGGTGGATTTTCTAAAGTCTTTTTCGGTCTCTCGGGTTCCGACGCGAACGATACGCAGATCAAGCTCATGCGCTATTACAACAATGCTGTCGGGCGACCTGAGAAGAAAAAAATCATTGCCCGGAACAAAGCCTACCACGGCGTGACGTTCGCCGCGGCCAGTGCGACCGGTTTAGCTCCCTTTCACCAGGGGTTTGATCTGCCGGTCGAGAGTTTTCTACACACCGACTGCCCGCACTACTACCGCTTTCATGAGCCCGGCGAAAGTGAAGAGGACTTCACCACCCGGCTGGCCGATAATCTGGAGCGGCTCATCCTGGTGGAAAATCCGGATACGGTTGCGGCGTTTATTGCCGAACCGATTATGGGCGCAGGAGGGGTGCTGGTGCCACCGGATTCGTATTTCCCGAAGATCCAGCGGGTACTGAAAAAATACGACGTCCTGTTCATCGACGACGAGGTCATTACTGGCTTTGGCCGGACGGGCAACCCTTTTGCTGCCCAGACCTTTGATCTTCAGCCGGCCACCATCTCCCTGGCCAAGTCGCTGACCTCGGCCTATCTGCCGTTGAGCGCGGTCATGATCCCCGAGTTCATCTATCAGGCGGTTGCCGAGGTGAGCAAAGAATGGGGGATATTCGGTCATGGCTTTACCTATAGTGGTCATCCCGTCTCGGCGGCGATGGGGCTCAAGGTGCTCGAAATCTATGAAAGAGACGGTATTTTCGAGCGGGCGGCCCGGCTCGGTGAGCAGTTTCAGGCCCGCCTGCAACAGTTGGCCGACCACCCGCTAGTCGGCGAAGTACGCGGCAAGGGCCTGGTCGGTGCGTGCGAGCTGGTTATGGACAAGGCGACTGGTCAGGCTTTTGATCCAGATGCCGCAGTCGGGAAATACAGCTTGGCCCGCATGAAAGACAACGGCCTGATTTCCCGGGCCATCGGCGACACGCTGGCGCTGTGCCCGCCGCTCATCGTCTCCGCAGACGAGGTGGACGAGATTTTCAGGCGCTATACAAAGGGGTTGAACGAGACCCTGGACTGGGTCACGCGCCAGGGCTTGCTCGCGGCCTAAACCTCCGTGTGCCATATCAATGCTGTCTTAGATGTTTTGGAAGAAGAGGATTTACTCATTTCAGATCGCCTTTCGGAATGAGATGATATGAAT
>WTHD01000506.1 GCA_011523265.1 Candidatus Binatota bacterium | reverse complement strand
CGCTTCGCGTGGGGCGAGGGTGGTGGTGAACGATCTTGGGGGAACGGTTGCGGGCATCGGGGGCTCGCGGGCGGTGGCTGATTCGGTTGTGGAGGAGATTACAGCCGCAGGTGGGGAGGCAGTGGCGAACTACGATACGGTTGCCACCGAAGAGGGTGGGAAGCGTGTCATCCAAACGGCGCTGGATACCTTTGGTACGGTAGACATCCTGGTTAATAACGCGGGAAACGTGCGGGATAAAAGCTTTGCCAAAATGGACCTGGACGATTTTCGGTCACTGATTGACGTGCATCTCATGGGGGCGGTCTATTGTACCCACGCGGCCTGGCCCATTATGCGAGAAAAGGGTTTTGGCCGCGTGGTGATGACCACCTCATCCGCCGGCCTGTACGGCAACCACGGCCATACTAACTATGGGACGGCGAAAATGGCCCTGATTGGGCTCATGAACTCACTCAAGGAAGAGGGCCGGCGCTATAATATCACCGTCAACGCGATTGCCCCGATTGCGCTGACGCGCATGTCCGAACCGGCAACCACCCCGCAATACGCGCCGTTAATGAAACCCGAGTTCGTCACCGCCGCGGTCGCCTGGCTGTGCGCGCCCGACAATACGGACTCCGGGCATATTATCCAGGCCGGGGTAGGCTATTACGCCAAGATCGAAGTTCGGGAAGCGGCCGGGGTGCTGTTTGATCCCGAGACGATTCCACGGCCGGAACAGATTCGTGATCGTTATATAGAGATGACGGACATGGGCGAGGCTGCCCCCTATGTGAATGCCTCGGCGGTGATCCGCAAAGTTTTCAAGATGGTCAAGCCGAAGGAGTAGGGGGGATCGTTCGCCCTAGAGGTCCTCAACCAAGGCCGTACTCAAATACCGCTCGGCCGAACTGGCCAGAATAACAACCAGCATCTTCCCGGCATTTTCGGGACGGGCAGCGACCTGGAGTGCGGCCCAGACCGTGGCGCCGCTGCTGATGCCGGCAGGAATACCTTCGTGCTTGGCAAGTCGGCGCGCCGTGGCGAGTGCATCTTCATCACGAACGGTGATGATTTCATCAATAATACCGGTATTCAGAATAGCCGGGACGAACCCCGCGCCGATCCCTTGAATCTGGGTAGGTCCGGGCTGGCTGCCCGAGAGTACTGCTGAACTGGCCGGCTCGACGGCGATAGCCTGGAAACTCGGTTTGAGAGGCTTAATCACCTCGGACACTCCAGTGATGGTCCCGCCCGTTCCCACACCGCTGATAAAGATATCGACCTGGCCGTCGGTGTCCTCCCAGATCTCGTGGGCCGTGGTCTGGCGATGGATGTCCGGGTTGGCCGGATTCTCAAACTGCTGTGGGATAAAGGCGTGAGGGATGCTTGCGGCGAGTTCCTCGGCTTTGCGAATCGCACCGGGCATCCCTTCACGGGCAGGAGTGAGGACTAATTCCGCTCCAAGGAAACGTAGCAGATTGCGCCGCTCCATACTCATGGAGTCAGGCATAGTCAGGATGATCCGATAGCCCCGGGCTGCGGCAACAAAGGCGAAGGCGATGCCGGTGTTGCCACTGGTCGGTTCAATGATGACACTCTCTGCATTGAGCTTGCCGGCCTGTTCCGCGGCCGCAATCATATTGGAGCCAATCCGATCTTTCACGCTGCCCAGGGGATTGAAGAACTCCAGCTTGGCATACACCTTCGCTTCCATACCCTGGGTGAGGCGATTGAGCCGCACTAAGGGCGTGTGGCCAATGGTTGCAGTGATGTCGTGAAACAAACGAGCCATCCTGATTGCCGTGACTGGCTTGCTGCTCTCTGCCGACGAAGAGGGCTAGTCAGCAAGGGCGGACGCCCGTCCTCGGCTTCACTTCTTGAGCTGAAGCGAGATGGAGTTCATGCAGTAGCGCTGTCCGGTGGGCGGCGGGCCATCGTCAAAGACATGGCCGAGGTGGGCGTCGCAGGTGTTGCACAGCACTTCGATCCGGATCATGCCGTGGCTATGGTCCGATTCCAGGCGCACGCTGCCCGGCTGCACCGGTTCCCAGAAGCTGGGCCAACCACTGCCCGACTCGTATTTGGTGGACGAGTTAAACAGGTCGGTGCCGCAACACACGCACTGATAAATACCCTCATCCTTGCAGCTGTTATATTCGCCCGAGAACGGTCGCTCGGTCGCCTTCATCCGACAGACGGCAAACTGCTCGGGAGTGAGCTGTGTGCGCCATTCCTCTTCGGTCTTCTCGATTTTACTGCCCATAGTGTACGCCCCCTCGTTGGTCTGTACTCTTTACTCCCGTCTGATAACTTCACCTATATACAGCGAGAAACACCCGTCGGAAAGAGTGCGGAGGAGCACCATGAGTGGCGTAAAAATCGGTATCGGCTTTGGACAGTGGAAGTACGGCTTACCCGACCCCGAACTCCTGTGCAGCAGCGCAGCAGCGGCAGAGGCCGCCGGGCTCGATTCGTTATGGTTGTCCGATCATATCGTGACCGTCAACCCCACCCTGGACATCTCCTGTCTGTTCGCCATGATCGCCGGTCGTACCTCCCGCCTGAAAATGGGACCGAGCGTCTTCACCCTGCCGGCGCGCCATCCGGTCCAGGTGGCCAAGACCTATGCCACCCTCGACTATCTTTCAAACGGGCGGATGATCATGGCCGTCGGGAGCGGCAACGATCCGCGCGATTTGGTTGCGTGTGGGGTGCCACCCCAAGCCCGCGGCCGTCGCCTTGAAGAAGGAATCGAGATCCTGCGCAAACTGTGGACCGAGTCGCACGTCACGCATCATGGCGAGTTCTACGATTTTGAGGACGTGACGATTGAGCCCAAACCAAAGCAGGGCGCACTCGATATTTGGATTGGCGGCAAGAGTGACGCGATTCTCAAACGCGTCGTCCGTCTCGGAGACGGCTGGTTCCCTGCACTGACTTCACCCCCCGAGTTTCAGCGCGATATGGAAAAGCTCAGGGTGTATGGGGAAGAGTACGGGCGGACGATTGATCCGCGTGAGGCCGGAGTGCTGCTCTTCACGCATGTGTGTGACGACCGGGCCGCGGCCATGAAAACGGTTGAGCCGTTCTTCCATGGCCTGCGGGTCGATCCGCAGGCCATCATGCGGCGTTCGCTGATCGGCTCGGCCCAGGAGTGCGTAGAGCAGATCGAGCGCTTTGTCGAAGTCGGCTGCGATAAATTCGTGCTCCGGCCGATCTGCCCGCCGACTGACATCCCGTCCCAGCTCGAACACTATGGACAAGATATTCTGCCCCACTTTATGTAGCAGCCGCGGGAAGTACGGGATCGCAGGGTCATGATTAAGGCCAGGTCTGAAGTCGAACAGCTTGAGCCCTATGTTGCCCCGCTTGAAGGGCGGCGGCCCATGCTGCGCCTCGACTTTAACGAAAACACGCTCGGCCCGAGCCCGAAAGTCGTTGAGGCCATTCGCCGCCTGCCGCCCGATGCCTATGCGACCTATCCGGAATATGCCGGCCTGAACGAGGCGTACGCGGCGTCCATCAACGTCCCGGCTCGATACGTGGAAGCCTTTAACGGTGTTGATGCGGCAATTCACACCATCTTTGATGTCTACGGCGAAAAGGGAAGTACCTTTCTGACAACCGCGCCGACCTTTGGCTATTACAAGCCGTGCGCGCTCCAGCACGGCATGCAGCAAGATGAGGTATTGTATCCCGCTGACTTGAGTTTTCCGCTTGAGTCCATGCGCGAACGACTTACGTGTACGCCCCGGCTCTGTTTTATCTGCAACCCCAACAATCCAACCGGCACCCTGCTCGAACCGCAGACCTTGCTGGAGTTGGCTCGCACCGCGCCCGACACCCTGGTTGTGGTGGACGAGTTATACGCGGATTTCGCGCAGAAGTCGGTCCTGCCGGCCGCCCTTGAACTGGACAACGTCGTGGTGCTCCAGTCCCTGTCCAAATCTGCGGGCCTGGCTGCGTTGCGCTTAGGCTTTGCCATTGGCCAGCCCGAGGTAGTAGGTCGGCTCAGCCGCGTTACCGGCCCCTATGATATTAACGCCTTTGCGGTCGTTGCCGGAAAAGCCGCGCTCGCCGACCGTGCCTATGTCGAACGGTACGTCCAGCAGGTCCACGCCGCCAGGGAGTGGGTGACGCAGCAGCTCCGGAGTTTGGGCGTGCGATATTTTGGGCAGGGCGGCAACTATCTGCTCGTCTGGCCGCCACGCGAGTGTGAGGTGGTTGAAAGCGCCCTGCGCGAGCAAGGCATCCTGGTCCGTAATATGCGGGGCAAGCCTGTGATTGACGGCAGCTTTCGGCTGAGTCTCGGTACGCTCGAACAGATGCAGCGGTTCATGCAGGCGTTTGCCGAGGTCATCGAGTCGTAGCGTGCGGGAAACGCCCTCAATACCCTCGCCGTTCTGATGAAAGCTCACGCGGTATTCACGCTCAAAACGGCCGCTCTCAAGAGCGCAGTGCATGCTGCACTCTTTGATCGCTCCGTTTCAGCGAATCTGCATCAGGTTTGACTGGTGAAGGGTGTCTAGGCCGTGCACTCGCCTTCGCCGCGTTCGAGTTTATAGACCCGATTCTGATTCCAATCGATAAACTCGTGCATATGCTCATCGTCAAACGTCACCGGAAGTGAGAGGTCTGTGATCAGGCTCTCAAACGAGTCGGTTCCCACGTGCTCGACGAAGTCGGCGAAAGCCTCGCTCGCGCGGCGATACGCCCGATAGTGCCGGACAAATCGTTCGACCGCTTCGGGGACGCGTTTGGACGGAATACGGACATCCAGGCGTTGACCCATACGGACCTGGCCTGCGTCGTATTGGCCGCCCAGCATGACGATATAGGCCGGGACCTGATGCTTGTCGAACTTCATGGCCGCACCGTAAAAGCCGATATCGGCAATATGGTGGCGTCCACAGCCATTGGGACAGCCGCTTATCTTGATATGGATTTTTTTGGTGAGCGCATCATCGATGGTGAGGGCTTCAACTCGCCGTTGGATTGCCTGCGCCAGACCCATGGAGTTCGTAATGCCGAGCTTGCAACTGTCAGTCCCAGGACAACTCACGACGTCATTGATCTGGTGCGCCCCGGCATCGCCCAGACCGATTGCCTGCAAGCGCCTCCACACATCATACAGACTCTCGTTCCGAACCCAACGCAGCACCACGTTCTGTTCGTCCGATGTCCGCGCGTGGCCTCCGGTGAACTCACGCATGATCTGCGCCACACCGCGGAACTGTTCCGGCGTCAGATTCCCCTGAGCGATCTTCACTGCCGCGGTCGAAAAGCCGCTCTGGCGTTGCGGCTGCACGTTGGCTGCGGCCCAGCGGGCGAACTCCTGACGGTCGCCGTTCGGGCTGCCGGGATTGATGGGGGCTCGCGGGGCTCGCTCTTCTTCGTTGTCATTCCATTGTAGGGGACCGGGGTCAAAGTTGCGGTCGTTGACCCAGTCGCCTCGCATTTCCGCGTCAACGAGCGTGCGAAACGCATCCAGACCAATCCGGTCGATAAAGAATTTGATCCGAGCGCGGGCGCGGTTTTTGCGCAACTTGTCTTGCCGGTCAAAAATGCGGATGATCGCTTCTGCGACTTTGAGATAGTTGCCTAGCCCGACAAAGTCGTACAACACGCGACCCACCCGAGGCAGAATCGATGTCCCCCCGCCGGTATAGACGCGGAACCCCTTGCGACCGTCTTTGAGGCGAGGAATAAAACCCAGGTCGTGGATACCCGTCACCGCACGGTCTTTCTCGGTACTGGAGAAGGCAATCTTAAATTTTCGGGGAAGAGCCTGAGTCAGTTCGTTCCGAATAAAATAGCGGACCAGTGCGCCCACGTATGGGGTAGGGTCAAATGCTTCGTCCGGGTCGACACCGGCAAAGGGATCACACACCACATTCCGGACCGTATTGCCGCACGCCTCCCGCGTCGACAAACCAGCGTCCCCAAGCCTTCGCAGTATCCGTGCGGCTTCCAACAGCGGAATGAAATGGAATTGGACATTTTGCCGGGTGGTGATGTGGCCTTTTTTGAGCGGTGCATAGGTTTCGGCGATCTCGGCAAAGGTGTCGAACTGATCCGGCGTGAATCCACCAAAGGGGAGCTTGACCCGGATCATCTGGACGTCCGGCTGCCGTTGTCCATAGACGCCCTGGCGGAGCCGGAAACCCATAAATGTCTGACGGTCTGTCTCTCCATCAAGGAACTTTTGCGCTTCAGCATCAAAATCGTCGAATTCCCTTTCGAGAATGGGGATGACACGGCCGGGGATATGCGGGTGCACTTCAGGGTTCTCAAGCGTGCCCACACGTCCCCTCTGGTCGCCTGCTGTCGTGGCTGTATTCATAGTTCGGTCTCCTCGGAGTCAGTCGCTCGGTATAAGGTTAAATATCTACTAAATCTATAGATTTTATAGATTTTAAGGTTTATTTACAAATATTCGTCCCTCCCTGTCAAGCACCTTGCGAGTGAAAACTCTGTAAACACACGGGGATTGACCGAGAGAGCCATTGTCTACTAAATAAATAGGGGTTCATGAAAATCTCGAAGAAAAGCGAATATGCTCTCAGAGCACTTGCCTGCCTGGGGGCGCCGGGTGCCCCTGAGGTGTTGTCTATTCAGGCGATTGCCCGTCGAGAGCGCATTCCCAAGAAGTTTCTGGAACAAGTGCTGCTCGCCCTCAAGCGAGTAGGGCTTGTCCAGAGTACGCGTGGCAAGGCCGGAGGGTATACCTTATCAGGCGACCCGCAGGCCATTTCATTACAGACGGTTGTCTGGGCGGTGGACGGTCCACTGGCCCTCTTACCCTGTGTAGCCGACGCAAACCCGGTCAAATGTGCGGACTGTGCCACTCTCGAATATTGCTGGCTGCGCGGTATTATGCTGGAAGTCGGTGAGTCCATCGCCGCCGCCTTTGCTCGAGTGAGCGTGGCGGAGATGTGTCAACGGGCAGAAGCCAGTCGCCGCCACGAGTCGCACGTGCCGATGTATGATATCTAGGGACGCGGTTGGGAGAGGTGCCCGCTCGCTGGACAGAGAGGCTTGACGTAGACCCGCGGTCTTTTTAGGGTCAGTCTGTAAAGAGATTTGCGCGCAATACGGAGAGGAGCCCGGTATGACTATCAAGAGAAAGCTGTTCGACTATCTGCCTTGACCGTTCGCCATGAGGACAAGGATTGTTCTCAAAGAAAAGGCGCTCGACTTTGATCGCATTCTGATAGACCTGCCGAGCAAAGAGCAAAAAGAGCCGTGGTTTCTTTCGATTAACCCGTACGGGAAAGTGCCGGTGCTGGTCGAAGAAGGGGCCTGGGTCTATGAGTCGGCCATCTGTAACGAGTACTTGGAAGACAAATACCCCACGCCCGCATTATCCCCGTCGGCGCCGGCCGCCAAGGCTGAAATGCGGCTGCTCATCGAACTGTGCAACAGCCAGTTCGTGCCGCCGGTCATTCGTCTGCTCTACACCAGCCGGAAACCCAAAGCCGAACAAGACCCGGCACGCATGGCCCGGAATACGGACCAGCTCAACGCGCTCTTTCCGCAACTCGAAGAACGACTCCAGAACCAAGACTATCTCATGGGCGACTATAGCCTGGCCGATCTCACCTTCACCCCGTTTCTTGGCTTGTGCGACAAATTGGGCATCGACCTCAGTCCATTTCCACACGTCGCGGCCTGGGCCGAGCGGTTGAAGAGCCGGCCGAGTTACGAAGAGGTTCGGATTGGTCTGACCGGTTAGCCCACTTCTCTCTCTTTCTCCCGGACGACGCACCTCGGGGGCGGTGGAGCAGCCGTCCCTGTGTGCGCGGAGGGACGTTGCGAAGCCGGGCTGGATTTTTCCTGCTGCCTCGCTGAGAGTAGGCGCTGCAAGAGCCGAGTAAAACCCGGAACACAGGGCCCGAATGAAAAAACGGAGTAGCATCAGCATGGCGACACGTCTGGTCTGGGGAGTCTGTCTGCTGCTCTTTGGCCTTGCTCCTGCCTCCGCCCAACCCGCCAAGGTGTTTGTGAATTCGGCCGTGCTCGCCATTGGCGAGCGGCCAGTCCTGCTGGACCTCAAAAGCCAGCGGATTATCAGTCATGGCGAGAATTTTGAGCCCGACCTGAGTCCCCGTCCCGGCGCCGAGCCGCGGAAGGTGTCAGAATTTCGTTACGTGCTGTTCCGAGACCTGGAGAAGGGTCGCGTGCGCTATGAGTGGGAGCGCAGGCTGGTCTATCCCTTCCAGGAAACCTGGGCCTACACCGAGATCATGAACGGACTCGACGGCGCCATACTCGGCTGCGACGGCTTCGAGAGCCCATGCAGCCGGGCCATGTCGGCCTCCCGCATTGCCGCCCGCCACAAAGAGCTGCGGCGCTCGCCCGTCTCCATCCTGATTCATGCCCTGAGTCGTTCGGGCTCTTTTCTGCGTCTGATGGATCAAACGATTCATGGCCGCCGCCAGGTGGTTGTTTCGTTTAATGACAATACCCAACTCGTCGTGCTGGCCATCGACTCGGAAACACGCCTGCTGACCAAGGTCGCCTTTGTTGAAGACGATCCTTTGTATGGCGATGTGCAGAACGAAGTGTTTTTCTCCGACTGGCGTCAGGTCGGAAAGCTGAAACTCCCGTTTGAGCGCATCTATCGGGTCAACGGCCAGACCATCATGGTCGAACACGTTGAAGCCATTCAGAACGACGTTGATCTGTCGCACGTGGACTTCACCATTCCGGAAGAGATCGAGCATCCGGAAGAGTGGGACGGAGCGCGCGGAGAGCAGAGCTCGCACTGGGTGCTGCGTCAGATTGCTCAGGGCCGGCCGGTCGACACAATCGATTCAACGCTCGCACTGCGTGACTTGGCCCCAGGCGTGATGCATATTGTCGGGGGCAGATATCAGAGCCTGGCGGTTGAGATGGGCGAGTACCTGATTGTGGTTGAGGCCCCCCAGGACGACACGCACTCACGCGCCGTGCTGGACACCTTACGTCAGCGCTTTCCGACCAAGCCGGTCCGTTTTGTCGTGAATACGCATTTTCATAGCGAGCATGCGGGTGGACTGCGGACCTATGTGGCTGCCGATACGATTGTGGTGACCAGTGCGCTGAACGTCCCGCTCTTCCAGGACGTCTTTCGCGCTCTGCACACCCAAGTCCCGGACAGCCTCCAGCGTCGCCCGAGAATTGCGGTCATTGAAGCGGTCAGGAATGAACGTAAGTTTTTCGTTGATGAAAATCGGGTGGTGATTGTCTACCCGATTGAGACCGTTCATGTGGACGGCATGTTGATCGTCTATCTGCCTGAGGAACGCCTGCTTTTTGTGGCCGACCTGTTTACGCCGGGAGCCGTCCGACAGGTTGTTGATTGGGCGCGGGACCTCCTCAACGCCATTGAGAGTTACGACCTCGCGGTCGAGAGCATTGTCGGTAGCCGGGGCGGAGTCGGAACGCTGGATGAGCTGCGCCGAGTTGTTCATGCACACCGAGCAGGATAGAGCCTGGATGCAAACCGCCCTGGCCGAAGCCGCCCTGGCCGAAGCCGCAGACGAGGTGCCCATTGGTGCGGTCGTCGTCCTGGAAGACCACATCATCGGCCGGGGCCATAATACGCCTATTTCAACCAGCGACCCGACGGCTCACGCGGAAATCCAGGCCGTGCGAGACGCCGCGCGGCAGATGAAGAATTACCGGCTGGTAGACGCGACGCTGTACACAACCGTAGAGCCCTGTCTCATGTGTATGGGGGCGCTCGTGTCCGCACGGATCAAACGCCTCGTCTTCGGCTGTTTTGACCCCAAGGCCGGTGCCGCGGGCTCGCTGTATAATATTGCCCTGGATACCCGTCTGAATCACCGCCTGGACATCACGAGCGGGGTCTGTGAAGAGGAGTGTCGGGCCCTGCTCCAACGCTTCTTCCGAGAGAAGCGGCAGCGCGTCACAAGGGCTGACCCGTCTTTGCGCCCGTCCGGAAATCGCCTATAGTGAGGAACGAGCCTCGCTCGGGAGTCGGAGAGGTGGCAGAGTCCGGTTGATCGCGCACGACTCGAAATCGTGTATACCTTCGGGTATCGGGGGTTCGAATCCCCCCCTCTCCGCCATGAATCAATATAAGTATCTGAAAATAAGGGATTTTTGACGCTATGGCTGACATACTGATCCATGAGCAAGAGCTACGGATGAAGATTGCAGCTTGGGGCGGGTAGATGAACATCGCCAAGCGATGAGGAAAACGAAATCATGACAGAGTTTGAGGCAGCTTCCCTATTGGCAACTTATGTTCAGGCCGGAGTAGCCCTGCTAGTGGGGCTGGTACAATGCGCCTTGATTGCCTACGGCCTAAAGCCCATGCGCCAGGGCGCGCGCTATCGTGACCAGCAGCATGAAGAAACTATGCTGGCTCTCCAGCAACAAGGAGAAGGTTTGCGGGCGCTGATCGAGCGGACGGTCCAGCGGTGATGAAAACCAGGGCGGCGGGTGACCCGAGCCGGTTGACACCAGAATCCCGGGACCTGCTCGCCAACCCCGCCACGGAGTTACTGTTCAGTACGGCCAGCATCTGGGAGGTCGTCATCAAGAACGCGCTCGGCAGACGAGACTTCCGCGTTGAACCGCGGCAGTTGCGGGACGGCCTGACCCAAAACGGCTACGGCGAGCTTGCGATTCGATCCGAACACGCCCTCGCTGTCGGCCTGCTGCCACCGATTCACACTGACCCCTTTGACCGTATCCTCATCGCCCAAGCGCAGGTTGAAAACATCACCCTACTGACCACCGACGACAAGGGAGCCCGTTATCCCGGCCCCATCCAAGCCGTCTGATGGAGAGCCTCGAACCTTAATCATGAAGATTGTCGATGCACAGCGCGGCACGCGCGGTTTTCAGACTGACGTGGCCATGCGCGACGGGGTCACCCTCAACACCTTTGTGTTTCTACCGGCCGACGGCGGTCCGCGCTTTCCCGTCATCGTGCACCGCACGCCCTACGGCATCACGACCCCAGCGGGCGCAGCGGTAACCGACCCGGCCCGGGGCTGGCTGCCCAGTGCGGCCGCCCCGCTGTACGGCCCCATCCTGCGCGGCTGGCAGGCCATTGTCGACCACGGCTATGCGGCCGTGTATCAGGATACGCGCGGCCGCTACGCCTCACAGGGAGAGGACCGCGTCTATGCCGACGATGCCGCCGACGGGTACGACACGCTGGAGTGGATCGCGGAACAGCCCTGGACCAATCAGCGGGTGGGTGTCTCGGGCTCGTCTGCGGCCGCCACTACCGCACTGGCGGCTGCCAGCACCGGGCACCCGTCGCTGCGGGCCTTTTTTGCCCAGGTCGGCGCGTCCAGTATCTATGACGATGTCGTGTACGAAGGGCAGGCGATCGAGCTGGAACGGCTGTGGCTGTGGGTGGCGAAGAACATTCCCGGCTTGTCGGCATCCCATCGGCACGCCGCCATGCGCCGCGCGGCCGCGACCGAGGCCATGATGGAATCCGCCCGCGACTCGGCCGGCGCCTGCTACGACCGGCTGGAAGCCGCCAGCCACGCCGCGCTGCCGTTCATTGATTGCCAGGACTGGCTGCGCTTGCCGTTGACGAATCACCCGGACTTCACCGTCTGGCAGCCGTTCCTGAACGAAATCCTCACCCATCCGGCGCCAGACGCGTTCCGGACGGCACACGATTTCCGCCGCACCATTACGATTCCCGGCTTTCACGCCACCACCTGGTACGACATCTTTCTGACCAGCGTGCTGGCGGCATTTCAGGAGATTCAGGCGCGCACGGGGACGCAAAAACTGTGGATCGGCCCCAACGCGCACCATTTCATTTATCAAACCCGCTGCTGGCCCCGCGACCCCTATTTCGAGTGGTTCGGCCACTATCTGAAGGACGAGCCATCCGATGTGATCGACGAACCGGCCGTCTTCTATTCGCCCCGGGCGTGGGTCGAGGCGGAAGAGAGCTACCGGCCCGATGATTGGCGACGAGCGGATACCTGGCCGCCGGCCGGCGCGAGAACGCAGCGCGTCTTCCTGACCGGTGACGGCCGCCTCGGCGCGGCCCCAGTCGGGGACCCACGGCGGTATACCTACGATCCGCGCCAGCCCAACCCCACGCTCGGCGGGCGCAACATGCTGATCACCGCCGGCCAGGTGGACCAACGCCCGGTCCAGGCCCTGCCGCACTACGGCTTGATGTATACCGGCGAGAAGCTGGCCCGTGACCTGACGCTGGCGGGGGCGGTGCGGGTCACGCTCCATGTGAGTTCCGACTGCCCCGACACCGACTTCATCGCCAAGCTCGTCGAAGTCGCCCCGGACGGGCGCACGCTGTTGCTCATGGATGGGGTGACCCGCGCCCTGTATCGGGAGTCGATCCTCGACCCGGCCAACAATCACCCGCAGCCACTCGAACCCGGAACGGTCTATCCCGTCACGATCAACCTGGCGGACATCCACCATACGGTCCGCGCCGGCAGCCGGCTGCAGGTCGACATCGTCAGCAGTAATTTCCCGCGCCGCGCCCGCAACACGAACAGCGGCCACTCCGTTCTCGCGAACGACAGCGAGGCCGATATCCGCGTGGCGACCAACGCGGTCTATCACACTGCCGGGACGCCATCCTTCGTGGAGATGTCGGTGCTGGCGGACTAGGCCGCCGTCGAAGGGGTGGACGCCGGCTCGTCCGCGTGTGTCTTTCCCGCCATATCGCTCCCCCGTTCGTTCTGTGGTATGGTCACTAACGATGGATATCGGACTTGGTATTGCCCTGCTGGCCGGCTTTCTGTCTTTTGCCTCGCCGTGCGTCCTGCCCATTGTGCCGGGCTATCTGACCTTTATTACCGGGATGAGTTTTGAGCAACTCACCGCCCGCCAGCGCTCGGCTCACCTGATGACCAGCGCGCTGCTCAAGAGTATCCCCTTTGTGTTGGGCTTCTCTCTGGTGTTTATTGCCCTCGGCGCCTCGGCCTCTGCGGTGAGTGGGCTGCTCAGATCAAACCTGGGCATTCTCAAAGGCATTGCCGGGCTGGGCATTATGGTCCTGGGGCTGCATCTGGCCGGGGTCTTGCCCATCCCGGCCTTACTCCGGGAGCGCCGCTTTTCCAAAGAGCCCACAGAACCCGGTATGATCCGGGCTTTTGTGGCGGGGCTGTTTTTTGCCTTTGGCTGGACGCCGTGCGTCGGTCCGATTCTGGCCGGTATTCTGACCATAGCCGCAACAACTGAAACGCTCAGCCAGGGGGTTCTCCTGCTGGCGGTGTATTCGCTCGGCCTCGGCATCCCGTTTATGCTCTCGGCCGCCTTCCTGAACGGCTTTCTGTCGCTCTTCCAAGGGATGAAGGGCTATCTGCGGCAAATGGAAGTGACGGCCGGCATGCTGCTCGTCCTGGTCGGTTTGCTCATCTTTACCGATAAGCTCGCCTGGGTCTCGTCGCGGCTGACTTTTTTGAACCCGGAGGAACTGCTCGTCAGCGAGGTCCAAGAAGCGGGTGCTTCCACGCCGGTGACGTCCGACGCGCTGCCGACGCCGAGCAGATACGGCGACTATAACTTTACCCTGACGACCATTGATGGCGACCGGGTGAGTTTGTCCGACTATGAGGGGAAGGTGGTCCTGGTCAATTTCTGGGCGACCTGGTGCGGCCCGTGCGTCATTGAAACGCCGGCCTTGGTCCGCATGTACCACAAGTATAAACGTCACGGATTTGCCGTGATTGGAGTGGCCTTGCAGAGTGAAGAGGACGGGGTGCGGGACTTTGTCCGGAAATACAATATCCCGTACGCCATTGGCCGCGACCCATCGGACGAGATCGGTCTGCGCTATCAGGTGTTTGCTCTGCCCAGCAGTTTCCTCTTTGCCCCTGACGGCACAGTGCAGCGTGCGTTTACCGGCTATGTTGCCGAAGCTGTCCTGGACCGTGAACTCGAAAAAACCTTCCGAGCCAGTCCGGCGCGACAACAGACGCCTCAGGTTGAAGCAATTGTCTATCCGCTCGACGCTCCGGGCAGGGAGGAGAGGAAGCCATGATTCAAAGTATTTTCCATGTCAACATCAATGTCTCCGACTTTGAACGTTCGCTCGCGTTCTATAAAATGCTGGGCTTTCGGGTCGTCAACGATCTTGGCACCGGCAGCAGCCCGCAACTGGACGCCGGCCTGCAGATTCCGAACGGACAGGCCCGGGCAGCGCTCTTGATGCTGGGCGACAACCTCCATGCGACGCGCATCGACCTGATCGAATGGAAGCAGCCCAAGACGGACGGGACACCCTATCCCCATCTCGCCCATGCCGGCATCGCCCGGATTGCCCTGAAAACGAAAAACCTGATGCAGGAGTACGAAGACCTCAAGGCCAAGGGAGTCACATTTCTCTCGCCGCCGCAGGAGACCATCCTTGGTGGCGGGATGACCCGTTTTGTGTGCTTCCACGATCCTGACGGAACCGTGTTGGAACTGATCGAGTTTTAATTAGAGCGGCTGCACGGAATCAAAAGCGCGATGGACAGCAGCACAGCACCGGCTCAGGGTGGGTTTCGTCATGCTGTCGGCTCTCTGGCGAGCGATTCGGGTCGGGTTGAACTCCAAGCCGGTCAGCACGCCTGGACGCTTGATGAGCCCAAAGCATTAGGTGGCAATGGAGCGGCCCCCGACCCGATCACGGCCTTCCTGGGCAGCTTGTGTGGCTGTCTGCTGATGTCCCTTGAGATCACGGCGCGGGCGCGAAAAATTCCACTTGCCGGGGCGTCGGTTTCCGCCAGGTCGAACACAAAAGGATTTGTGAAAACCATAGACGTTGACCTGACCGTGCGCAGCCCTGCGTCTGAAGAGACGCTTCGAACGGTGGTCACCCGAGCGGAAAAGGGCTGCTATGTGCGTGGGCTCTTGAAAGACAGCATTACCTATTCCCTCAATGTTACCGTCCTGCCTGCCTAGGATGCGAAGCGCTCGCTTCTCCTGTGCTCTGGTTCTTTGTCACTGGGGCTCGGTCTGCTGTGCCTGTATTGTCTGGTTATCGAGTGCTGGCGTGACGTTCGCGGCCTGTGGCGAGCAGCTGAAAGAGGTCGAGCGAAGCGTCGGCTTTCTTTTGCATGGACTGCGGACGACTCAGGGAACGGTTCGCGAGGCCGAATCGAAAACCCAGGGGCAGGAGGCCATCTACCAGAACTTACGCCTCCATCCTCCCGAGGAATACGACCAGGTATTAGCCCGACAGATTGGGAAAATCCGCCGGACCATCGTGCGGCCCAAGCGCGCCCTGCTTGTACAACTGAGGGAACAACGCGCCGCGGCGCGCCGGCAGTGGGAGCAGGATATACGACTGGCCCATGAGCAGTTTCTTGAAGCCAAGGCCGCGTATCGGAAAAGGCTGATCCCGCAGGAGGCATACTGCCAGGCTCGTGAGGTCTACGCCGAGGCGTTGTCCCGCTATCGGGGCGGGCTGGAACAGTATCGAACCGGACTCACTCTGTACACGGACGCCTTGAACGCCTACCGTGAACAATTCGTCGTCCCGTGCATTCGTGGCTACACCGAGCCTGCTCTCTGGCAGGCCCTTATCACCAGGTTTGAGCAGGACGATTTCTTGCAGGACCTTCTGAATTCTCTGACCGCCAACGCTATTCGCCACCTCCCGCCGGAGATGCCTCCGGATATGAGCTGACGGATACGCAAGCGCTTACTACCAAGGACAAGCATGCCTATGACCCCTGCGACGCTGTATCTCATCCGCCACGGGCAGGCCAGCGCCGGCTTTGATCAGGCCTACGACCCAGGGCTCGATGCCACTGGTCTGGCCCAGGCTAAAGCCATAGCGAACGAGCTGGAATCGCTGGGACCGCTGCCCGTTGTCACCAGCCCGCTCCAGCGCACACGCCAGACCGCCGCGGCGTTTGAGAAACGCTGGAAGGTCCAGGCCCGAATTGAGCCGGCGGTGGCTGAGATCCCTTCTCCCACGCAGGATCTGCAAGACCGCACGGACTGGCTCAGACAGGCCATGCGCGGCCGTTGGAGTGAGCTTGCGCCCCAGTATCAGGAGTGGCGTGAGCAGGTCGTTGCCGCCCTGCTTGCCCTCAAGACTTCAACCGTCGTCACCTCCCATTTTATTGCCATTAACGTGGCGGTCGGTGCGGCCACGCAGGACGGTCGGGTCATCTGCTTTGAACCGGATAACTGTTCGTGTACCCGTCTGGAGGTGAGCGATGGCCGACTTCGTTTAGTCGAACTCGGTCGCCAGCGGGAGACCCGGATTCTCTGAATTCGGTACGCTCCGGCCTTGCGTTCTGCCTGTGGGAGTGTTTGAAACAGGTCGAAAACCGTACGCCCGAACGTTTCCGGGGAGGAAAGTTATGACAACACCCGAAGCTGAAATGATGCTGACGCCGCGCACGTCGCTCACCACCGAAACCGCGCCGGTGCTGGACCAGCATCGCTTTGATGAGGCCGCCCTTGAGGGCTATATGCAGCAACACGTTGACGGCTTTACCCCGCCATTAGACGTTGGCCAGGTCCGGGGCGGTATGTCCAACCCGACTTTTGTGTTGACCGACGGCGCGGGCAGACGCTATGTGCTACGCAAAAAACCACCGGGCAAACTCCTGCCCTCCGCCCACGCGGTTGACCGTGAGTTCCGGGTCATTTCCGCTTTGTGGGAGACCGATGTGCCGGTCGCGAAACCCTATGTCCTATGCCAGGACCCCAGCGTTATCGGGGTAGACTTCTATATCATGGATTTTGTGGACGGCCGGGTTTTCCGTGGCTATGAATTGCCCGAGCTGGCACCGGCGGAACGCCGCGAGATTTATCAGGCCATGGTCGACGTCATGGCCAAACTCCATCAGGTCGATTTTCGGGCCGTCGGGCTGGAAGGCTACGGCAAGGTAGGCGGATATATGGAGCGCCAGGTGCGGCGCTGGTCCAAGCAGTATGAGGCCAGCAAGACCGACGACCTGCCGGCCATGGAAAACCTCATGCAATGGCTGCCCGAACATCTGCCCGCGCATCACGAAACAACCATCGCCCACGGGGATTTTCGTCTGGAAAACATGATATTCCATCATACCGAGCCTCGGGTGCTGGCCGTGGTGGACTGGGAGCTGAGTACGCTGGGCGCGCCCCTATCCGACTTGTCCTATAACTGTCTGCCGTACTACGTCCCGGATGATATGCGCGGCGACCTGACCAGCATCGACTACGCCAGCTACGGTATCCCGTCCGAGGAGGAATACGTCGCCTGGTACTGTCAGAAGACGGGCCAGCAAGACATCCCGGAGTGGAAATTCTATCTGGTGTTCTCGCTCTTCCGGCTGGCCGCCATCGTGCAGGGCGTCTATAAGCGCGGCCTCGAAGGCAATGCCAGCTCGCCCGAAGCCATCACCCGAGGGGAAAAGTGCAAGCAGCTCTGCGCGGCCGGCTGGAGCCTGGTTGAGCAGGGAGTCTAAGCCCCCTTTGGCGTGCTTCTCGCCAAGCGGAGCCTACTCGTGTCCAACTCCGGCTACTGGTGTCACGCCTACGGACGGAGGCGACAGGAAAAAGGCGGCGGTGGACTGGATAACCTCCGGGTCGGTCGTTTCCAGCAGCACGCCAAAGGCTGAGAGTCTATATCTGCCCGCGGCCAGCCGCACGATATTGGAAAAATGAAATCCAAAGGACGGCTGCCCGCTGTGTGGCGGTCCAGCGTTGGAAAAATATGTCTGTTGGGCAAGCT
>WTHD01000436.1 GCA_011523265.1 Candidatus Binatota bacterium | reverse complement strand
GCGTGATACGCTGCGGAGCCAGCGTACAGCATCTCAGGGAAGGCGACCGGGTCGGCGTAGCTTGGCTCTACGCTGCCTGCACGCAGTGTGCCTACTGCCGGCGCGGAGATGAAAATCTATGCCAACAGCCGCAATTTACCGGCTATACCAAACATGGCGGCTATGCCGAATATGTTGTCGCTCCTGAGGCATTTGTCTACCCCCTGCCCGCTGCGCTGTCCTCCGTGGAGGCGGCCCCGTTTCTGTGTGCAGGAATTATCGGCTACCGTGCCTTGCAGCGGTGTGGTATCCAACCCAAACAGCGCCTGGGTTTGTACGGCTTTGGGGGGTCTGCCCATATTGTCATCCAGATTGCCCGGCATTGGGACTGTGAGGTCTATGTGGTGACGCGCGGCCAGACACACCGCGATCTCGCTACCCGGTTAGGTGCCACCTGGGTCGGGGAGATCACTGATCCCATGCCCGAGAAGCTTCATGCCGCGATTATCTTTGCCCCGGCCGGCAGCTTGGTCCCCCCGGCCCTGGCAGCGCTGGACCGGGGCGGAACCCTGGCCTTGGCCGGCGTTCATATGACCCAGATTCCGCCGCTCGATTATGCCGATACCCTCTTCTATGAGCGCACCATTTGCAGCGTCACGGCCAACACCCGCCAGGACGGGCAGAACTTGCTCCACCTGGCCCACAGCATCCCGCTTCATACCGAGACCGAAGAATATCCACTGGCACAGGCGAACACCGCACTAAGGCGCATGAAAAACGGACAGCTCAACGGAGCGGCGGTCCTGCGGATATAGAAGTCTGCATATATCTTCCTCCTGCTCGGTGTTGCCTTCGCCGACCTTCTGTCAGCTCAACCGAGTCGTAGGGGTAATCAGTTGCACACTGGGGAAGTAGGACTGATATCGGGACGCATCCCGTGTCATCAACGATAAGCCGCTCACCGCGGCATGCGCACCAATGAAAAAGTCGGGCAGGACCGAGCTTTTTACCCCGCCTCTCTTCTTGTAAGCGAGAAACGCTTTCCCGGCCAGAAAGAGGGCTTCTTTGGGTATAGCAATCACATGGATTTCGCAGCCAGACAAGGCCGATTCCAGTTCCTCAATGCGGGCGAAACCGACGGATACCTCGGCGTAGATGATTGGGTTTACCGCTGGGGTGTGTGACGTTGCATACTGATGCAAGGTTGTTTCCGACCAGTCCGCCCATTGCGCGTCGTCCTCAAAAATATCCAGGAGAATATTGGAGTCCACGAGAAAGGGGGTCATTCTTCGCCTCTGGTCAACGCGAGAATTTCGTCCGTTGTCATTTTGACGGTTGCTGCCCCACGGAACCGATGAAAGCGATTGGTGGGTGGAATGGCCGAGATTTTTCTTTTGATGTATACCCGCCCGTCTTCCTCAACAAAGTCCACCTCGCTATTGGGCGTAATGCCAAGTTTTTCCCGAATCTGTATTGGAATGGTCACCTGACCTTTCACCGTGACTTTCATCGTATCTCCTCCACCGGCCGTTAAGTATTACCAGTAAGAGTATTACTCGATCAATCGTACTTCAAGAGCAGAACACCCTGCGATCCCTAATCCTGTCGTCACCCGCGTCTTTGCTTGACACGCCCCTGTGGCCTCTCTACTCTCCTGGCGCAGAAGTGAAGAACATCAGGATACGGTATGACAGACACACGAGCAGTTCTCTTTGATTTTGGCGGGACCCTGTTTGACTATGAAACTACCGCGCCAGGAGAACGCGTCTGCTTAATCGAGCTGGCCCAGGCGGCGGGGATTACGGCAGCGTCACGAGACATTCGACAAGCCTACCGGGCCGCTCTGAAAAATGCCTTTTACCAATATCTGCCCCGCCCCTATTATCTCCACCGCGATATGTTCCGGGACGCCTTGCAGGCCACCGCAGCCCAGTTTGGGACAACCTTCACCCAAGCACAGCTCACCCGCTACCGGGATCAGCAACACCAACGCCGGGAGCAGGACTTTCAACTGCGGGACGGGGTCACTGAGACCTTGGCCGCGTTACGCCGGCGGGGCCTCCACCTTGGCATTGTCAGCAATGCCGACAACGACCAGTTTTCGCACCTGCTGCAACTCTCCCAACTCGGCCCCTGCTTTGATTCCCTCCTCAGCAGTGAAGACGCCCAATCCTGTAAGCCGGACCCGGCCATTTTTTCACACGCCCTTGCCCAAGCTGGCTGTGCGTCGGATCAGGCATATTTTGTCGGGGATTCCCTCCAGCAGGATATTGCTGGCGCCAATCGGGCGGGGATGCGTTCGGTTCTGATCTGGTCGCGGCCGGATACTGATCCACCGGACAGTCCGGCTCCTCCCCGGCACGTGATCCGCCACATTCCCGAACTTCTGGACATCGTATAGGTTTGATGAGGAGTATAGTGCAATGCGCACGCTGTTGATTATCAGCGCGGTTCTTCTTATTACAGTCGGCCTGCTCGCCTTTGCCCTCATCAACCTCAACAACCTGATTGCCAGCAATAAAGACCGGATTCTGCACCAAGTCGAGCAGACGCTTGGTCGAGAGATTGAGGTCCAGGAAATCGGTGTGACCGTGTGGGGTGGGATAGGCGCACGCCTGACACGGTTTCGCATTGCCGACGATCCAGCCTTTTCGGTTGACGCCTTTGTCCAGGCCGACGACCTTCAGGTGAATGTCGCGCTGTGGCCGCTCTTATCTCAGGAAATCCAGGTCAGCCGTCTGATCCTCCACAGCCCGCAGATTCAGCTCATTCGCGATGAACAGGGACAGTTCAACTTCACCACCCTGAGCCAGACCGCAACGGCGAGCACACCGCAAGAGACATTGCAAGAGACATTGCAAGAGAGTGACGAAACAGCCGCCCCTCCCCTGCTACTCCTAGTCGCCTTCCTCGATATCCAAAATGGAGATATCCGCTATATGGACCAACAGGCCGGGACGGATTTTCGGGTGACCCAGCTCGACCTTCGGGCGCACGATGTGAGTCTCGACGAACCGATTCGTCTCGAACTTGACGCAGCCGTCCTCTCAGACCAGCAGAATATCAGCCTAGACGTGCAGGCCGGGCCGGTCGGCCAAGAGTTGGAGCATCCCCATACCATTCCACTCGAAGGTGGCGTAACGATCAGTCAACTCGACGTGGACACCCTGCAACAGGCTCTGCCGGATATTGCTCAACACATCCCATCAGGGCTGGGTATTTCCGGCCCGCTCAGTCTGAAAACCGATGTGTCCGGTCGTGTCGGTGCCCTGCACCTCTCCAATATAGACCTGCAAGCGGCAATCTTCGATTCCGGTGATCCTAATCTCCAGGTCACGGGCAGCTTCGGTCCGATTGGTGTAGAGGTCCCGGACCCACTCGCCGAGAGTACACTAGACGCCACCGTGACGCTGGGACCGCTCGCCCTTGAGCGCGTCCGACAGTTTGGTCCTGTGAGCGAATACCTGCCCCCAGACCTCAGCGTTGAGGGCCCTGTTTCCATAACAGTCCAGGCGAGCGGCATGCCCACTAATCTGGCGCTGACTGGTCAGGTCGAGGCAACTGACAGCTCACTCCGCTTTGGCGAATTCTTCAACAAGCCGTCTGGGCGTGTCTTCACCCTCTCGACCCAGACGCGACTGACACCACAGACCGCCGCCTTCCAGGAACTCAGGCTCAATCTGCATACACTGACCCTGACGGTGAGCGGAAATGTTGGCTTCGACGTCCCTACCCTTGACCTGGCTGTGGACTCGAATCAGGTCGAACTGGCAGAGCTGCATGACCTTCTGCCCCTCCTCCGGGACTATGACGCGGCAGGCACCTTCGAGACGCATTTGCGGGTCGCCGGGCCACTGACAACGGAA
>WTHD01000221.1 GCA_011523265.1 Candidatus Binatota bacterium | reverse complement strand
GGCTTTTTCATCACCGCTTGAGACTGCGCTTAAACGCCTCAACCATTGTTCGTCTGGCTCGCCGCGAACAAAAGCCTCAAACATGCGCAAGCTCACCCATTCGTGGCGGTACGGCTCCGGGGTATTTTTGCGCGTTTTCAGCTTTTTCCCGAACAGGACATTAGCTTTCCCAAAGTCGTGAAACAAGGCCGCTATTGCCGAGAGGAGGGCAATAACCGTTGCGGTATGCCATTGATTCTCATCATCGGTCTTCAGTACATCGCGTCGGGTGAAATTGGTTGGGATTGTGCCTTCGGTATTAAACTTGTTGGCGTTGCCAACAACCCACAGCAATTCACTGTGATTCTTCCCGCCGATTCTGTGACAGGCCACAGCGGTATTCCTCCGCGCTGATTTTTTCAGCATCTTGCGGAGTGTCTGCAAACCCTGGAGTGTGATTGCCGTTTGCCAGGTACGTTCACCCTTACGTTCTGCAAATTGATCCAGAACGCGCCTTGTTTCGACCAGGGCTCTTTTATTACACTGAGAGACCAGTAAGATATTCATGACCTTGGTACTTTACTGAACTCAGTCGCAACAGCCTTGATGGTGTCTATCATGGTGTCTAAGGCTTCGGCTTGATTGAATCGGTGGAGGCAGGCTTGACGAAATTCTTGTTCATCCTGACCGGCCATTGCAGAGATGAAGGCTTGCGGGAGGACCAGAGCGTCTTTCACCAAGTCGGCAATGTCAAAAACCAACCCTCCACGCCTGGTTTTCCCGTGCAGTACCGCGAGACCATGAGGCAGGCCAAGTACCCAGGCCGCAGTGGCCGCCAATCCGTAAGCGAGATAATTCCCGTGGTCAAGATATCGGTTCGCCAAGTCGGAGCCTGAGCCCCGTTTCGCACGGACGAACTCTCCATAGCCAACAGCGTTGACCGCAAGTCTGTATAGGTGCTTGGTAATCTGGGCTTCCAGCGCAAGAATGGTATTGGTTGTTTGACACGATTCCAGTGATTTTTGCGTCGAATTAAGAATGGTGGTGAGAGCAGCGGCGCTGAGATCAAATGCACTTTCCCGCTGCATTGTTGAATCCAGCCAGTGTTTTCTAATCTGTTCAAAACGCACGTGTTGAAACGCTTTTGCGGCGGCAACACGGCTGTCTTCGTTAAACCAGAAGCTCACCCAACGCTGTAAATACTCCGTAGGCCGATATTCGCTCTGTGGACTAAGCCAAGACACATCCACTTCAACTTCACTTGCCGCAAATAGAGGCGAGCCTCCACCGCCGCAAAATCCGACCAAGACACCAGCCTTGGCTAATTCGCGCATGGCGGCCTGGGTTATTGAGGTGCCCGTCCCCAAGAGCAAAGAGGTCGTATTGGCGATGGGGATATTCCAGTAGAGTGACTGTTTGCCCTGATCGGTCACATATTCCACTCGTCCACCATTGACCAGTACCCGACAGTGTTGCAGGTAGTACATATTGGCGCGCTTTGAGTGAAGAATGGTTTTGAGATCAGACGGGGAAAAGTCATCCATAGCCACGCTCCTTTCTCCCCCACCCTAGCCCCCTCCGAATCCGCTCAGGGCGGGCTCTTCCAAAGGGAGAGGGAATGTGAAGGATACACTGAGCACACCGGAGTGACATCCGGGGTCACGCTTGTTCACAAATTTTACGGGTTTCTTTCCCTTCTTGCCAAAAGCTCGCCCGAAATCGAGCAGAGGAGAGTAGCAAACGGCGCTGAGGGGTCAAGACAACGAAGCCACCAGACTCTTCCTCGACCTTTTTATACTTTCCTGCCAAGTGTGCTATACTGGGTGGTGATGAGGAGCCATGCACGACCAGCCGCCTTTTTCCCTTCTGGAGGACACAAAGTCTGTTGTCAGACCACTACAAAACCCCTATTTTCCCCGCCTAAGTCCCTGAAATCCCTCATTTCCAATAAAAAAAGGGAGGGGGGTGCTAACTATTGCAAGCAGGACAGCCCTCTATATTTTGTCAACAACCCCGCAAAAAGAAGGAGACTGCTCATGCCTGTGCGTATGCCCACCCCCCAGGATTTGCGCGACGCCGGTCGGCGCTTCGGTTTTGACGTGCATGACGAAGAGATTGACGGATTCTCGCAGTATATCCGCGAAATGCTGCCGGCCTACCGACGTCTTGACGAATTGGTCGCCCCCACCGTTCCGGTCAAATATCCGCGGCGGGATTTCGGGGCGCGTCCGGCGACCGATGATAACCGGGACAACGGCTGGGCGTGGCGGTGCTCCATCCCCGGTGCGCCCGACGGCCCGCTGGTCGGCAAGACCGTCGGGCTGAAGGATCATGTGCGCGTTGCGGGCATTCCCATGATGAACAGCTCCAGCGTCATGGAAGGCTATGTGCCGACCGAAGACGCGACCATTGTCACCCGCCTGCTCGATGCCGGCGCCGAGATCATCGGCAAGGTCGTGAATGGCTCGCACTGTTTCGACGCAATCGGGCTCAGCATCTATCCTGGACCGCAGCCGATCAATCCGGCCACGGGCCGCCACTGCGCCGGCGGGTCGTCAAACGGCAGCGCGGTCGTGGTCGCCAACGGCGACGCGGATATCACCATGGGCGGTGACCAGGGCGGCTCGATTCGTATTCCGGCGGCCTGGTGCGGCATTGTGGGTCTCAAGCCGACCTTCGGTCTGGTGCCGCATACCGGCCTGGCCGGTCTCGATCCTACGGTCGATCATACCGGGCCGATGACGAAAACGGTGCGCGACTGCGCCCTGGCCTTGCAGGCCGTGGCCGGTGCGGACGGTCTGGACCCGCGCCAGAAAGACGTCCAGGTCAGGGATTACACCGCCCACCTCGAAGAGGGGGTCGGCGACCTGCGGATAGGCGTCCTCACCCAGGGTTTCGGCCATGCCCAATCCATGCCCGAGGTGGATGCGGCGGTGCGCGAGGCCGCGCGGGTGCTGGAACGTGTCGGGGCGACGCTGGCCGATGTTTCGGTCCCGATGCACCTGGACGGCAACGCGATTCTGTGGCCGCTCATGATTCAGGGCGGGAACGAGACCAACAAGCAGGATGGCTGGGGGCACGGCTGGTCGGGCCACTACGCCCTGGATCACGTGAACTTCATGCACCGGGCCGTCAAGGCGCGCGCGAACGATCTGCCGCTGGGTCTGAAGCTCGTGCTGCTGCTCGGTGAATACACCTACCAGCGCTACGGTATGCACTATTATGCCAAGGCGCAGAACCTCACCCGCGCACTGCGGGCCGCCTACGAGCGGATATTTGAGGACGTGGATGTGCTGCTCATGCCGACGATCCCGTTTACCGCCCCGCCCATGCCCGAAGAAGAACTCTCGCCGTACGAGTTTCTGTCGATTTTTGCCAACATGATCCACAATACCGGGTCGTTCAACGCGACCGGCCATCCGGCGCTCACTGTTCCCTGCGGCGAGCACGAGGGACTGCCGGTCGGCCTGCAACTGGTCGGCCGGCACTTTGAAGACGACGTGCTGCTGCGGGCCGCGTATGCCTATGAGCAGAGCTGAGGCCCCGGCGGCGAATCAGACGGCTCCTGGCTGGCCGACGAGTTCCCGGGCGAGCCAGCGGTAGAACTGGGCAATGGTCTGCTCGAACGGACTCAGCGGCCCGCGCGCCGCCTTGCTCGAATGCATCGCCTTGGCGAGTTCGGTGGTCGCCAGCTTGTCCTGTTCGTTGACGCGCTCCATGACGTCGCGCCGCTGCTCGCCGATATCCGGGGCGACTTCGAGCAGGTCCGGCGACGCCAGATAGCCGCCCAGAATCCCGGTGCGCTCGGGTCCCTGCGGGTGGAAGCTCAACCAGTTGTTGCCGTTGGGCCGCATCGCCATGGTAAACGCC
>WTHD01000449.1 GCA_011523265.1 Candidatus Binatota bacterium | reverse complement strand
AGCCAGAACATGATGGCTATTCTCCTCTCTGGCGTTGCCCCTGTCCCCTCCAAGGAGGGGACAGGGGCAACGCCAGAGAGGAGAATAGCCATCATGTTCTGGCTGGTCGTTATCACAATGGTCGTCTGTCTGGCGGGGGTTGGAGTGCTGGTCTTTCGGAGTACCCGGAATGCCCAGGTGCTGGACCACCGGCTCGCCAGGGTACGGACATGGGCTGTGGCCGTGTATGGCGAACCGCAGAAGCGGCACAAACAGCAAGGCGAGGGGGTTCCCCTGCGTCTGGTGTCGTCCGCCCTGCTGAATGTGGCGTCCCGACTGGTTCCGGTCGGGGCGGCCGAGCGGGCCAAGCTGAAAGATGCGGTCACGAAGGCGGGGTTTCATCGGTCCGATGCGTTGTCGATATTCATGACGGTCAAGCTTGTCGTGATGCTGGCCAGCGGCCTGCTGCTGAGCTGGCAGGTCTCGGCGGGACAGTGGCTGGGGGAATACACCTCAACGCCGGTCATTCTGCTGGCCGGTCTGGCTGGGGCGGTGATGGGCGGGATTATGCCTGAAATGGGTTTGGACCGCCTCGGCACCCGTCGGCAAGGCCAGATGGCCGCGGCCCTGCCGGATGCCCTGGACCTGATGACGCTCTGCCTCGAATCCGGGTTGACTTTTGAGCGCACTCTGTCTCGGGTGGAGCGGGAGCTGGAGCCCATGGCGCCCGCCCTGGCGCGTGAGTTTGCTCTGGCCGAGGCTGAACTGCGGCTCGGCACCGAGCGCAAAAAAGTGCTGCACGACCTGCACGTTCGGACCGGGGTGGAGGGGTTGCGCGACCTGTCCACGACGATTACCCAGGGCGAGCGCTATGGGACGCCGCTGGCCCAGTCCATGCGGAATATCGCCCATAGCGAGCGGCAGCAGCGCGCGGCCCGGATTGAGGTCCAGGTGGCTCGGCTGCCGGTGTTGATGAGTATGCCCATGCTGCTGCTGGTGACGCCGGGAACCCTGCTGCTGGTGGCGGGCCCGGCCTTCGTCTCGACCATGGAACTGCTGGGCAACCTGGGCCAATGATTGTTCGTGCCTATCCCAGAATCAGATCGGTATGGACTTTTAATTCGCGGCTGATGCTGTGGCCCATATGATGCAGATACACACGTACCCCCTCTCTACGAGCAAATTTAAAGGCTGGAATAAAGTCACTATCACCCGTGACGACCACGAGTGTTCCAACCATTTCCCGCAAAGCAAGTCTGGCTATGTCCAGTCCAATCCGTAAGTCCACTCCTTTTTGCTCGATATTTGGCACTAAATCTGCTCCAGTAAGTGGACGTGTTTGACCGCCGATGTTTTTCAACGCCGCTCTGCCAAGTTTCCATCCGTGAACAGCCGTTTCACCAGTCCGTAATGCAAAGTTGTCCTGGAGTTCGAGATCGTTGAGTAATGTTGTCATTTCCTTAAAGCGGTCCGTTTGGGACAATTCTAAAGGTGCTCTACTGATTGGATTGGTGAGTTTGTCTTGCGATGGTGGGGAATCGTAAAAATAGATACGCAAGAGGGAGAAGGAATTCAGCGCCACGTGTCTTATGATCTCTTGGAAACAAAATTCAACTACCTCTGCTGCGGTGGGAAACTTTTCAAGCCTTTCACGCAGTTTGCGCGTCACAAACCCACCATCTAACAGGATTGCATAAGTACGGTTCATAGTTGCGAGGGGAAAGAGAAGGAAGGCTGCCCCGCCCACTCGTGCTACTCCCCGAGAGGAGCAGCTTTAATCATGGACGAACGGACGGGGCTTTTCTCTTATACAAAGACCATTATGCCAAAACCAATAGAACGTCAAGCTTCGACACTGGCTTCAGGTGTAGGGAATTTTGGGCACTTTTCGATGTCATCCCCTCCTCGGAGGGGTGGCCCGAAGGGCCTGTCCTGAGCCCTGTCGAAGGGCCGGGGTG
Organism: Candidatus Binatota bacterium; assembly: GCA_011523265.1. GTDB lineage: Bacteria > Desulfobacterota > Binatia > Bin18 > Bin18 > Bin18. The sequence goes on along the minus strand of WTHD01000449.1, from coordinate 1,917 downwards.
GGTAACCCGCGCATTGACACCCCGGCGGGAGCTATTTTATAGGGAGAGCATGGACGAGTATCAGGCTTTGGCACGGGCTGCGGTGGTGGCCTTGGAGGCGGCTCATAAGCCGAACTGGACGGAGGTCGTGGGCGTATCTGTGAGCGCTGTGGTCGGTTTTGGGCAGATCGGCTTGATTGCGTGGGGTTTACGGCAGATGGGCAAAGCCTCAGAGGAGCGCAACCGCCAACTCGACCAGCAGGCCGAGACCTTGGGCAAAATTGGTCAGGCGCTTGACCGTCAGGGTGAGGTGTTGGCCGAGTTGTTACGCCGCACGAAGTAACCGCTCCTCCAAGGCGTGGCCCCGGCGTTCCAGTGGGCTTGCGTCATTCCGGCCCCGGATGACGCCGGGGTGACGTTATCAGGTTCGGCATGACGAGGGTGGACTGGACCGGCGACAGCGTATCGTGAAACGCGCGAGCGACGGGGTGGGTAATCCGCGCATTGACACCCCGTCGGGAGGCATTTATAGGGAGGGCATGGAAGAATATGAAGCCGTGGCGCGGGCCGCGGTGGCGGCTTTGCAGGCGGCCAATCAACCCAAGTGGACGGATGTGCTGGCAGCGGTCGGGGGGGTCGGCGTCGGGCTGTTGCAATGCGGCTTGATCTATATCGGGTTACGGTGGATGGGTGAAGCTGCGGCAGACCGCAAAGCGCAACATGAAGAAACCATGGCGACGCTGCACGCAGCGAGCACAGAGGCCCGGCGTCAGCACGAGGAGTCGATGGCGACGCTGAAGTCGCTGATTGAACGGACGGCCCCCCGGAGTTGACGAGCCCGCTCTTCCCTCCTCAAAGACCCGATGCCCTCCTTATCCCAGTACCACGACTCGGCCTTCTCCATCTTCTGCCTGCTGTGGGCCATTGCCGCGCTGCTGCATATTATCTGGGACTCCGTCCTGCTCCACAGCGCGCCATTCACAACGGTGGGGCCGCTGTCGGAGATTGTCCTGGCCTGCGCCGCCGCGGCCGTTATCCACCGCCCGTCCTCGGTCCGGCGCCTGATCATCCTGGCGGCCGTTCAGGTGCTGCAAGTCGGCTATCAGCTTCCGTATACTCCCAATCACTGGCTGCTGACGGGGTGTGTCAATCTGACCATCCTGTGTGCGGCCATGGGTCTGAAAGCCCGCGCCTGGCGGTCTCCCCTCCGTTCTGCGGAGTTGTACCGGGCGTTTACGCCCGCCGTCCGGCTTGAGGTGATCATTTTTTACTTCTTTACCTTTTTTCATAAACTGAACGCGGATTTCCTTGACCCGTCCTCCAGTTGCGCCGTGACCTTCATCGGCCATATTACGGACCTTTTTTCTTTGCCGTCCCTGCCCGCCCTGGCACCCCTCGCGATATTCGTCACACTGGGCGTGGAGGGCCTGCTCCCCATCGGGCTGGCCATCCCCCGGCTGCGGTTGCCGGCGGTGCTGTTGGGTGCCGGCTTCCATTTTTTGCTCGCCTTGGACATCGTGAAGATGTTCTATAATTTCTCTTCCGTGATGGTTGCGCTGCTGTGGGTGTTTGTCCCTCCGGCGGCTGCCGTTCCGCTGGTCCGTGTGTGTCGCTGCCTTCCCAGGGCGGTGCGGGGCAAGCCGGTCTGGCGCAGCGTGGTCCGGCTCTTTTTCAATCGGTTTCACTTCCTGGCCGGGTATGGGTTGACGTTGGTGCTGTGCTGGTCACAGCCTGACATCAGCCTGGGGCTGAACGTGGTGGGCTTCAGCCTGTTGTGGCTGGCGCTGGCCGGGACGCTGTTTGTGGTGGTGGGCTACGCCTGGGGGCCAAGGCGTGCCAGGAAGGAACCCACTCCGGCCCGTCCGTCCAAGGAAACCCACCCCAGCCCTGCGGGCCACCCCTCCGAGGAGGGGATAAAAAAGCTCCCCTCTTGGGAGG
>WTHD01000314.1 GCA_011523265.1 Candidatus Binatota bacterium | reverse complement strand
GCGGAGTTGGTCGTCTTATTAGGCGATAGGGTCGGCCAAGGCTTGCAAAATTCGCATCAGACGTTGAATTTCCTCTGGCTTAATATCCTCGGGCAATTCAACGACGGCCCGACGGCCCGTGCCAAGTGGGATCTCCTGTCTACACAAGGAAACGTCAGTCATTGCCTGAAAGGGAGGAGGTGATGGTTGAGAGGGGAGGGGAGGGGCGAGAGTCAAGGCCTCTTCTGGGGATGTCCGGGTGGTTTGAGACGGGAGAGGCGAGGGGGCTGCTTGGGGACGAAGAAGACCCAAACCGGCGAAACGCGATGAGTCTAGGAATGCACGAGAAACGACCTCTGCGTTTTTCTTGGTGAATCTATGTTTTATTATAAGCTGATTTGTGAGATTGATATCCGAAGGGAGACCTGTCTGTTCATACTGGGACAGCAACCGTTGAAAGACCGTTGGGCGGCCGAGGGCTTCTCGAAGGGCCCGACAACGTTCCGTCTCACCCGTCGCATGTTCTATTCTGATGAAAAGATCGCTAACTCGGAGATCTTTCCCGATAGCTTCGAGGAGGCCATACTGGCGTAAGCTGCTGAGTTTTCTATTAAAAGGTCCAGATTGCGGAGCCAGCGCAATGTGTTCGGCAATAGATTCCCGGCTTGTTGCGACCTGATTTTCGATACGAAAGACCTTCCGCGTATCCTCAAGGCACTCCTGGAGGCTGTAGGAAGGTGCATTCGGGCTTTTTGCCCGAGTGGTTTTTGCTGCAAGCGGCAGACTCTCCATGTTTTACCCCCCTACAAGCAGTTATCCACAGGAAATAGTGAATGTGGATACAGTAATATATTATCTATCAAGTAATATTTTACTATAAATAGTAAGTAAATATTACTTGATAAGGGTTGATAATTCAACATCTAATACGCGAGCAAAGACTGTGACCTATTGGTAGGATTCTATATGCAAGTAATCACAGCGGTATTACAGGAGGTGGCTCAGGGGATTTGTGAAGGAAAGAAAAAATAGAAGATAAATATCAGTAAATATTTCCTCTTATAAAATATTTAGACTTTATATATTTATCTATAATAGCTGAAAATTATTATAATTAGTAAATTACTGTTTTTAGTTATAATGAACTTATAAAATATCCATTAATTGCTAATCAGATTGTGCCCAGGTCTGAAAACGGCCGAGTTATATAATGGGATATTCTTTCTTGACCCTCTGAGCGAGAATTCCTATGCTTCATATCAGGGAGTATGGCGAATAAAAGTCTCAGCAAGAGTGTGAAAAAGAAGCGGCAGCCTAAGCTGGCCGAGCGCTCTGGTGGAAAAATATCCATTATTCTTGTCGATGACCATCCGATTTTTCTGTCCGGCCTCCAGGAGTTATTTCGAAAACAGCCTGACTTTGAACTCCTTGGCGTAGCCGAGAGTGTGGCTGATCTTAAGAAGCTACTCGAAAAGAAAAAACCTCAGGTCATTCTCATGGATTTCGAGTTGCCCGAGGGAGATGGGATTAGTGCGACTGCTTTTGTTCGTAAGCAGTCACCGGAAACGAAGGTTGTGATGCTCACCGGCTATGACAACCCGCCTCTTATCTTCCGCGCCTTGAAAGTTGGAGCCGTCGGATACCTGCTCAAAAATACCCGCTCTAAAGAGATTCTTGAAACACTCCGTAAAGTCGCAGACGGAGAAGTGTTTTTGAATCCTGAATTAGCCAGTAAGTTCTTACATGAGTTTCAGCGTGATCAAGAGGTTGAAGAACTGAGGCGCTTGGTCCAGACACTCACGAATCGAGAGGAAGAAGTGTTACGTTCGGTGGCAACCGGCGCCTCGAATAAAGAAATCAGTCAGCAACTCTTTATTAGTGAACTCACCGTCAAGATGCACCTTGCGAGCATTTTTCGTAAGTTACAGGTGAATGATCGGACGAAAGCGGCGGTGCTGGCGCTGAAAGCCGGTTTGGGGGACGAATGACGCGGCTGGTCCCGATGATGCTGTACACGCTCTCTCTGGTGTTGTTTATACCAGGAGGCGCAGCTGCCGAAGCGACGGAGATGAGGGTGCAGGAAATCCTGACCGAGTGTCAAGCCGCGTATCACCGGCTTGTCGACTATCGCGGTACATTACGGCATGAGATATGGGAAAAGGGCGGTGCCCAGAGGCAGCACGAGATTGCAGTAACCTTTCGCAAGCCATCTTCTCTGCTCATGCAGTGGCAATCGGGTTTATACCGCGGTACCACCCTGCTCACCAGGCCAACCCGGGCTCTGGGAACAGTTTTCATCAGACTCGGCGGCTGGTTTGATTACGTCCGGGTCAGTATTCCCTCCACGGAAATTAGCGACCCTTTCGCTCCAGCCCTTAAAGATGTGAACGCGTGGTTATACGCACTCAGAGCCCTTTCCCAGCGGTCTAGCGCCGACCGTAGCCTCCAGCTTGTCGCCCTTCAGCCGGGAGACCCACAATTGGCCGAAGGGCGAGTGATTCTGTCCGTGCCGGCTTTTCTCATTCCATTTCGTGATAATACGGTTGCGACGTATGAGTTCGTGATCGAGCGGGGAACAGGTTTGCCCCTCGAACTCATCCTTCGAGGGGCATCCGGAGAAGTCCGCCAACGCTTGTCGTATACAGACCTACAGGTCAATATTGGGATTTCACAACAGGTCTTTGAGCGTGAATCTCCGGCGTCCGGGGATCCGAGTCTGTTTCGACCGGGGACCGACCTGGATGTCCGTGGATTTACCCAGAATTGGTTGCGCCGCGCTGGTGAAATACAAGACTATACCGGGGTATGGGTGACTGAAGCGCGTCGTGAAGGCCAATTGAGCCGTCGGACGGCGAGATTCAAGTTTCGGAAACCGTTCGATGTCTATATAGCGTGGGAACAAGAGAGCGGTGGACTCAAGGAGGCGCTGTTCCGGACGGGCTGGAATAGAGGGCGGGTCCGGGTCCGGACGTCCTTGTTCGGTATCCCGCTCATTGGTGACCTGATACCGGACGGTCCCTGGGTGCAACGAGAATTGCACTATTCTCTCAAAGAGTTTGGATTTGGTCAGGTTGTCGAGCGGCTCCAGACGCAACTCTTACAAGGGTGGCTACAAAGCGAGCTGGAAGTACAGTTTCGTGGCATTCAAGAGCATGACGGTCGCCCCTGCTACGTTTTGGAATTTGTCTTCCCGAATACGCAATGGCGGACCCATCCCTATTATCGTATCGTGCTGCACTGGGATATTGTCTATCGCGTACCGGTCAAACAAGAAGCCTACGATTGGAACAATCAGCTGGATATACGCTACGGATTTCAGGATCTGCGTTTCAACGTCTCTCTGAACGAATATGACTTTAACTCCACAAACCTCGAATATGGTTTCCTCTTATTCCGGCGTGTCCCGTGGCTTGATTGGTTTCTGACGGGCCGGGAGTGATGAACGACGAGAGCGTGCTCGGCCCTCTGCAAGCTGGAACTGCTGGCGGCCTGTTCGGTCTTCTGTTGGCGGCGAGTGGTTTTGTCGCGTTTAATCTTGGCTATCTTGAGCTCTACCTGGCGTTCGTGCCTCTCCTGTGTATCGGAGTGTTGTTGCGGGTTGAGGTGGGACAAGACTGGTTCCTGTCTCTCTTACTCTTTGCGGTGACGAGTTCACTGCTGTATACGGTTGGGCTGTTTGCCTTACCCTTACTCCTCGGATCAATACTCCTCAGTCTCCCTCTCTCCCTGGTGGTGAGATGGTGGGGCGTAGATACTGTGCCACAAACCGTACGAGAGGACGCCCACCCGGTCCGACGGATTCTTGAATTGTGCGCGCTGCTGCAAATGGCACTCTTTGCCCGCTATATCGTTTACCGTTCGAGCGGTGGGCACATTCCTATTCATATTGGAGAATTTGAAGAACTGGCACGATTCATACTGAGTGAGGCAGGCGGGTGGGCTGTTTTTACCCTGGGTTATGGATTACAGCACCGTGCGCGGTATGGGACACTATATACGTCCGGGCTCGATTTTGCAGGCAATTTCCCGACATTGATGATTACCGGGCTGCTGCTGGTCACGCCGTATAGTGCGATCATGATCCTCGGGGTCAATACCTTTGGGGGGGCAGGACTCTACTTGAGCGCTATTCCGGTTGGGGCGGCCCATGTGCTCATGCGGACGCTCACGCTTCGCAGAAAGGAAATTGAGCGTCAAAATACGCAACTTCAATTGATGAACGTCGATATGGCAAGAAGCGAACGCATGGCGGCAATTGGACATATGTCGTCGACGATCTCGCACCAAATCCTTCAGAAAATAGGCCTCTTAGGTCTTCAGTGCGACCTGTTGCGCGACACGCTGGACGAAACGCAGCCACCCACCCATGAGACGCTGGAAGAGGCCTCCCAACGGGTCGAACAACTCGATGCGGCCATTACAGACTTGAACACCACGCTGTCCGATCTGCTGGTCTTTTCCCGTGACTTTGCCGTCCATCGTGAACCTGGGTCGTTGAGCAAACTCCTGCAAGAGGCGGGGCGAGAAATTCATGAAGCCGCTCGGGCACGAGGGGTGACGCTCCGCTATGAGCTGGCAATGCAGGGTGAGGGACCTCTCATGCCCTTTGATCATATCAAGCTCAAGCAGGCTATCTTGAATCTCTTGGCGAACGCGCTGGAAGCCTCATCTGAAGATGGACAGATTACGATTGGGGCACGACAGGTACAGGATCAGATGCAGGTCACAATTCGAGACACGGGCACGGGTATTCCGCAGGAAGTGGCCGAACAGGTCTTTGCCCCCTTTGTTTCCACCAAGAAAACTGGTTCTGGTTTAGGCCTCGCCTTCACACAAAAAATTATCGAACTCCATAATGGGACGATCTCCGCATATAATAATAGAGATGGAGGCGCGACCTTTACCTTGACCATTCCACTCACCGTGCCAGAACAAAAAGGATAGCAAGGCGTATGCAGTTACGGAGTGCACTGGTGACCGGTGCGGGCCGCCGTATAGGACGAGAGATTGCCATTGCATTAGCGCAAGGAGGAGCGGATGTGGTCCTGCACGCCCATACGTCGTCAGGAGACGAGACGAGACGAGCTGTGCAACAACATGGCCGCCGAGCCTGGGTGATACGGGGCGATTTGTCAAGTCGCCGCAACGTACAGCGTATCGCCCGTGAAGCGCTGGAAAAAACAGGAAAAATCGACATTCTCATCAATAATGCCGCTGTGTTCTTTCCGACGCCCATCTCCGCCCTGACCGCACAGGAATGGCACACCTTCCGTCAGACGAATATATCAGCCCCCTTCTTCCTCTCGGTGCTCATCGGAAGACAGATGTATCAACAGGGGCAGGGGAAGATCATTTTTCTTGGCGATTGGAGCGGCCGGCGACCAAGTCGAAACTTTCTCCCCTATTGTGTATCCAAGGCGGGGGTATCTGCGCTGACGCAAGCATTAGCAAAGGCATTTGCCCCACATGTCCAGGTCAACGAAGTCGCTCCCGGCCCAGTCTTACTCCCCGAAGACTACGGCCCTGAGCAGCAAGAAGAGCTGCGTACCCGTACGCCGCTGCAACGCTTTGGGAGCCCGTACGATATTGCGCGTACGGTCCGCTTTCTTGTGGAATCAGGGGATTTTGTGACAGGGGCCAGCTACGTGGTTGACGGCGGTTGGCTGGCTCAGGGGCACGACGGCAGCGGGACCTCGCTATAATTGGTCTGGCACGGGGCGCCAGGGGCAAAGTGATAGATAAATTGGTGCTGTCGGGCGGAATACGCAAGTAATGTCGAAGAGCAGGTGCCGTAGCCGTCGAGGTGGATACACAGGCCGTTACGTGGATCCTCCGCTCGTGGGTCAAGCGGTGTGGCATGGTCTGCAAGTCGCTCATGGAGGAGGCGAAAAAGCTCCACGACGGAAAAAGACAACTCCGGTGCTGCCGTCACCTTTTCTGCTACGGCCTGAAAATGCCGAAACGAGCGCGCGATCTTGGGACATTCGGGATCGTTGAGATTCATATTGGTTAACAGATGGACCCCAGGCTCGAGTTGCTGAACATGGATGGTCTGCTCAGCCGGGTAGACAACATAGGCAGCCTGGCTATCAACCAGGAGAAGATTGAAGGGGTTGTAGCGATTGGCAGGTTGGCGCTGCACGGACGTGGCCGCCTGGTGGGCGGATGTCGCCTGAAGGGCATCCAGGCTTAACAAGCCACGCGAACGCCGGCGTGGGTCAGTCGGTTGAGGCGTGTGCCGGTTCAACATGCCCGCCACAAGCCCATGCTCGTTGACACCCAGCCAGGTTCCTCCGGCAACAAGATCCTTCCCGCCAAAAATCCAGGGAGTGTGCTGGAGCACGACAGGTGCGGTGGAGGGACGACTCAAAAATTCATCCCGGTTTGCCGCTACCACGAGAGGATAGTCTGGAAAGGTTTGGAAGTACAAGGCGAGCGTACACATAGCGCGCGGCAGTATAGGATGGGGAGTGAGCCGTCGCAAGAGGCAAGAGGGAAGGGGGGGACTGGCCGAACGAGGCAGTTCCCCTTCAAAATAGGCAGTTCAGAAAAAAAGCACGCCAAACGAGGCAGTGAGGCGTGAAACGAGGCCAGTACCGAAGGGGGGTTCGCGTTGTGTTTCAGCTACCCCTGTGATAGGGTCTGCCGACATGTATCCACTGAGGAGGAAGAATGTTCGAATCTGTTGATGACGTTGTTTCAAGACTCTCAGACCAGAAATATATTTGTAGCCGCCAAATCGCGACCGTCGTCTATTTAGCCAGCCAACTCCGCAAACCCATCCTTGTCGAAGGGCCCGCTGGAGTCGGAAAAACGGAACTCGCCAAGGTGGTGGCCGGGGCGATGGACTGTGAATTGTTACGCCTGCAGTGCTACGAAGGTCTTGATGAGGCGAAAGCGCTGTATGAATGGGAGTATGCCAAACAGCTGCTCTATACTCAGATCCTCAAGGACAAAATTAGTGAAGTGCTCGAAGGCGCGGCAACCTTGAAGGAGGCGGTCGAGCGGATCGGCAGGCAGGATAGCGTCTTCTTTTCGGAACGCTTTATTCTGCCCCGACCCCTGTTGCAGGCCATATCGGCCGACCATCCGCTGGTCTTACTCATCGACGAGATTGATAAATCGGACAGTGAGTTCGAAGCCTTTTTGCTTGAGGTCCTGAGCGACTTTCAGGTGAGTGTGCCCGAGCTGGGAACGATTCGAGCCCAACAGCTTCCGGTAGTAGTCCTGACCAGTAATAATGCGCGTGAGATGTCAGACGCGCTCAAACGGCGCTGTCTCCATCTCTTCATCGATTTCCCGAGCCAGGAGCAAGAACTCCAGATTGTCAAGCTCAAGGTGCCGGGAATCGCGGCGCAGTTGGCCAATCAGGTGGTAGAAGTCGTCCAGTCGATCCGCAAACTTGACCTGAAAAAACTCCCCAGCATTAGCGAGACCCTGGACTGGGCAAAAGCGCTCACCTTGCTCAATGTGCATCGGCTTGAGGAAGCGCAGGTAAATGAGACCCTGAACACGATCCTGAAATATGAAGGAGATGTGCGCAAGGCCGAGGCCGAGTTAAAGGAATATATCAGCCGCCAGAAGGCCAAGGTCGAGGCGCAGACCCCGAGTCAGGAACAAGACGACAAAGACCTCCTCCACTAAGCTGTGGGCCGCGGTGAGGCTGTATGGACGACAAGATTATTGAATTTGGCCAATTGCTGCGAGAGAACGGCCTGAAAGTCTCGGTGGCGGAGAACATGGATACCTTCGCCGCTCTGGGGTTGGTGGGCATCCAAGATAAACAATTACTGAAAGATACGTTGCGGGCGACTTTTGTCAAACGTCAGGTAGATATCTCGATTTATGACGAACTCTTCGACATGTTCTTCACCGGCCTCGGCGAAGTGATCAAGGCTGCGGCCGCGTCCACCATGCAGGCGATGGACATGACCGAGGAAGAGTTTCAAGAATTCCTCGAACAACTCGAAGACGCCTTGCAGAATATGGACCAAGAGTTGTCAGACTTGGCGCGCGCCTTACTGACGAATAATACCGGGCAACTCGAAAAGATGCTCCAGGAGGCCGCCCAGCAGGCGAATCTTCAGGAGATTCAGCGCTCTTTCCAGGAAGGGCAGTTTGCGAATGCGCTCGCTCAGATGATGGGCTTTGGCAATATCCAGCAGGAGTTGCAGACCCTTAAGGATGCCTTGCAGCAGGCCGGCTTAAGCCCGGAACAAATCGAACAATTGTCTCAATACATTGACCAGCGCCTCCAAGACTTGGCGCATATGATCCGCAGTTATGTCCGGGCTGAGTTGGAGAAAAAAGACTCGGAGTTGCGCGATCAGCAAAAGATGCGGAGCTTGGCGGATAAGAGTTTCTATTACCTCTCCGAGGACGAAATCCGGAAAATGAAGGAGGCGGTCACCAAGCTGGCCCAGCGGCTCAAACATATCATTGCGATTCGGCGTAAACGGGCCAAACGGGGACGGCTGGATTTGCAACGCACGCTGCGAAAAAACCTGCAATACGGTGGCGTGCCGTTCAACATCATTCTTGATGTGAAAAAGAAAGAAAAACCGCAAGTTGTTATTCTGTGTGACGTATCTGACTCGGTGCGGAACGTCTCGCGCTTTATGTTGCAGTTTGTCTATTCCGTGCAGGACCTCTATTCCAAGGTGCGCAGCTTTATTTTTGTGGCCGACATTGGTGATGTGACCAAGCTGTTCGAGGACAATGACGTCCATCAAGCCATTGATTTAGCCTTACGGGGCAATTTTATTAATATCTACGCGCACTCAGACTTTGGCCGGGCTTTCAAGACCTTTCATCGGGATTATCTCGCTATCATCAATAAACGGACTACGGTGCTGGTGCTGGGCGATGCGCGCAATAATTATAATCTCCCCCACGACTGGGTCATTCGAGACCTGCAACAAAAAGCCAAGCAGGTGATTTGGCTCAACCCTGAAAGCCGGCTGACGTGGGGATTTGGCGATAGCGAGATGGACCGCTATGCGCCGTACTGCGATCTGGTTGAAGAGTGCCGCAACCTGAATCAGCTCTATCGGGTTATTGATCACCTAGTGACCGCCTAGAAGAGTAAAGGGGTCCTCCACTAGACATAATATGCTGGACACGTTTACTCTTTGCGGTAGGCATGTGCTCTTGAAGGTGCTATCCTTTTTGTGATCTTACGCAAATGGAGGAGGAATGGACCGCGAGGGTTTTATTGAAATGAAAGTCGGCGGGTTGACGCTCGACCCGGTGACCAAGACCCCCATCGTCATCCTGAAAGATGCAGAGAACAAGCTCAACCTGCCGATTTGGATTGGCTTGATGGAAGCGACCTCAATGGCGACCGAACTGGAGGGGATCAAAATGGCGCGCCCCATGACCCATGACCTGCTCCACAATACGATCAAAGAAGTCGGTGGCCGGGTCGAGGCCATTGAGGTGACGAGTCTCCAGGACAACACGTATTATGCCGCCATTCGCCTCAAGGTCGGGGAACGAGACATTTCGGTTGACTCCCGGCCGAGCGACGCCATTTCGCTTGCGCTGCGAACGAAATGTCCCATCTTTGTGGCGACCCAGGTGCTTGAGTCGTCGAGTGTGCTCCAACAGATGGAAGACAGTGAGGAAGAAGCCGATTTGTCGAGTGTCTCTCGGGATAAATGGGCAGAGATCCTGGAGAAGATGTCTCCCGACGACTTTAAGTACAAGATGTAATCTCTGGAAGAGACTACTCGGTACGGTCCATGGCGCGTAGTCGTAAGCAAGAACTGTCTCCATCTTCATACCCCTCGGCCCGACTGATCGAATGGCTCCGACAGCGGTTGGACGCCATTCGGTACTACAAACGGCAGATTGTCCTTGGGGGTATCGTCGTCGTGGTATGTGCCATATTCGGCCTTTCCTGGGCAGCCTGGGCACAGTATCGTCAGAGTCAGGGACTGGCACATTTTCGCGCTGGACTCCTTGCTATCGCAGCGGAAGAGTACGCTGTGGCGGTTGCCGAACTCACCCAGGCAGAAGAGGTGCTTGACGGCGAGAGGAGGGGGGTCGCGACTTTGCACTTAGGAGAAGTGTTCGAGAAGAGCAATCAGCTGGTGGCGGCGCAGGCTGCCTACGAGCGAGTCGCCGCGTTTCATGATGCTGGGCCGTATTTGAAACAAATCGCGCTCCTCCGTTTGGGCCAAGGTGCAGAAGAAGCCGAGGAGTTCGAGGCTGCGACCCAGTGGTACGGTGAAGCTTCCAGACTGGATGGGCCAGGCAAGAGTGAGGCGTTGCTGGCCCTGGGAGAAGCCTTAGAGCGACAAGGGGAGGACATAGTGCCCCAGGCGTATTTTGACTTACTAGAGCAATTCCCCGACTCCCCACTTGCTGACATAGTCCGTGCCAAGACGGAGCAGTGAGTTTTGATATTATATATTATATGTCCGATAATATATATTTTGTAAAATTATATTTATAGTGAGTACTATCCTGAAGGCTTTCCGCCTGATTTTCCAGAAGTCATAGCGTGTTCTCGCGCGACCGTTATCCGCGGTAGTGGTCCCTACGTCCAAGAAGAACACCCCGGCCAAGTCCGCGCGGCTCTCAAGGCGTTTCTACATTCGTCATGTGTCATACGAGCGGGTCAACACGCCGGGGGAGCTGCTGCTGGAGGGAGGAAATAGCATGCCTATACCTGCGTCAGAACGAAAAGCGTGGGCCGTTGTCTTCGCCGAACAGTTTGCGAGTACCCCAGCGCCTTATTTCGGGACGAACATTTTTGATGTCCTGGCCGTCAACTGGGAGCCGCTCCTCCACAATGTGCGGCAACAATACGAGGGAGTCAAACAGCTCGGGGGTCGGTCGCATCAATTTGGTCGAGAGCTACCAATGGTTCTGTACGACGGAGCAACCTTCCGCAGAGCCCTACGAAGCCGTGCCGATGCGGTGGGTCAGCAGTTGGATTCTCTCACTTCCCACTGACCTTCTTGGAAATCCGGGCTAATCGCAGATCTTCGGTCACAGGTTCCGAGACCTGGTCGAATTGATTCGCCCCCTATTTTCAGGAGCGGCGAATGTGAGTGGAGGTCCTCGTTCAGATAATCACAATGAATTATATGACTATAGTCAAAATCTTTAGTTCCAAATCAGTACTGGCGATATTGCCTTTATTATTTATCGTAAAATAGAGAGAAGTTAGGGTTCTAATTTTCGGAATACATAATTTAGACTATAGTCAATATTTTCCTTTGTATGCCATACGGGCAAACGTCATCATTAGAGAAATAGACAATCCCAACTCTGAACATAAAAAAAGGAGTCCAGTTTGGACTCCTTTTTTGCTCCGAAATTCCACTCGCTCAGGACTGCGATAATTCTACTGCGAGGCTCGCATCACCACCAGCTTCCACTGTGACCTTCTGCATGGCTTCGCCCAAGGTCTCATGCCAGATCTTCACCTCGTATTCGCCAGCCGGCACATCGCTCAGGCTAAACTTCCCCTCCCCGTCAGTCACCGCATAATAGGGATGGTCCATGACAACGATCCAGCCCTTCATCCAGCCATGGGCATCACACTCTACCCGAACGACCTCAGGCTGGTCGAATTTCTTTTTCAGTTTTTTCTTGAACTTCGGCTGCGCCTGATTAAAGGCCGGGTTTGCCTCGCTATAGGTATGAATGTTGTGCAGAATACCGTCGTTATTGAGAATCTCGAGTTCCGACCCAGCTGGCGTGAGCACGATATGCGGGGTGTAGACACATTCTTTTTGATCTAAGACCATGGCCTCGCCAAAATCTTTCCCATTGGAAATATTCGAAATTGAGACGACCGCGTTCTTTATTCCCTTGTTCTCGCCGACTACGAGACTCTCATCATACTTTTGCGTCTGCGCGCAAACCTTTGTATCTTTGGTTACTTCAACAGGTTTGACTTCAGGCGCGTCGCCGGCAAACGTAATGGTACCGCTAATGCTCCCGCCGTTGCTGACCGCACCCGCGTCGTAGCCAAGAGCCACAGAAGCGAGCGAGAGACTTGCTCCTACAACCAGGGCAAGAACCGTCTTACTATTCATCATACGCATGTTTGTTTCCTCCTCTTCAGAATTGAAATTCGTCTATTGCTTCCGTTCCACTCGACCCATTCCCATTCATGCTGGTAAACGGATCGTCGATACCAAGCAGCATGATATAATCCCGCATGGCTACAATTTGTTTGTCCTCGTCACCGTCAAAAATATCATCCGGTCCACCGGGGTAAAAGGTGGGCATATTCGTCCCCGGCATGAGGGTCTGGGGATCTTGAATCCACTCGACAATCCACTCTGGGTTCAGGCGCTCTTTGGCCAAGGCCAGGTCCGGCGCCCAGCCGGCCGGCGGTCCCTCCGGTTTGCGGTCGCCCTGCTGGTGACAGGAGAAACACGCAAAATAATCCTCAGACATTAAGACCTCGCCCGTATGAACCATCTCTGGCGAGGTGCGTGAGCGGTCAAAATAGTTGTACGGAATCTCCAGCTTGCTCAAGGCGTTGAAATAATCCACGATATCGCTGGCCTCGTCATTGGCGAAATGAAAGGTCGGCATCCGGAGCTCAAGCCAGGGACGGATGGGAATAGGCTGTTTGAGAAAGCCGTAGAACCAGTCGGGCTGCACCTTTTTCCCCTGTCCGGTCAGAATGGGCGGGGCAAAGGAAGGATTATCCAAATAGAGCGAGCGAATATCGCCGCCGCCGCCTTCAATGACATGACAGCCGATACAATTATAGTATTGGACCAGCCGCTGCCCCTTGACAATGGCGTCAGTCCAGTCACTGTGGGCGGTGAATCGCTCAGGCACATGATGTCCGGTCTGACTCTTCAAAAAGACACGGACAGAGAGAATATCCTCGTCCGAAAGATTGAACCCCGGCATGAGCTGCTCAATGCGTTCCGTGGCATAGCCCCGCGGGGCATTGACCTTTTCATACGTCCAGTCCTCCCAGGTATGCGGGACATCGGTCCGGTTCCCAAAGAAGAGTTCTTCCAGACTCTTCTCTCCAAATGAGGTCAACTCGACCCCAATCCGAGCCTCTCTTTCCATACCCGGGATGTCGTGGCAGCCGTGGCAACCATATTTTCTCACCAGTCCTTCCCCTTCGAGAACCAAGTCCGGGTCCTCCAACTCGGCTCGAATGTCTGGCCGCTCAATCTCCGTCTTGAGGGTCAAGAGATAGGACACGATGGCCTGGGCTTCCTCGTCACTCAGACGCAGGTCCGGCATGGCCGTATCGGGTGAGTAGTCGCGCGGATTTTTGATCCAGTGATATAACCAGCGTGCGTTCGTCTTTTCGGCAACACGAGCTAGATTCGGGGCGTGATTTTTGTTCTGCCCAACCATGGTGGCGGTCTGTTCCGGGCTGAAGCCGTGGCAGGCTCGACAGCCAAGGGAGTTGACGAGTTGCTCGCCTTTTTGGACGAGTTCGGCATTCGTCGAATCAATCCCTTCAGGCTCAGGATGAGATTCCAACCACGCCTGACCTTCTTCCATGCTGGCCTTCATCAGATAGGCCGTCACCGCTCGGCCTTGATCTTCGGTAAAGAAGAAATGCGGCATCCGGGTATGCGGTCGAAATTCATGCGGATTGGTGACCCATTCAACCATCCAAGCCGGGTCGGACTTGGCGGCGACCCGCCGCAGATAGGGACCTATTTCCTTGGCCTCACCATACCCTTCAACCAAATGACAGCCGGTACAGCCGAGCTGCATAAAGAGCTTTTCGCCGCGGGCGATATGCTGGCCAACGGTGGTATTCCTCGTGGCTACCGTCTGCATATCGGTATGACAACTCAGACAGTTGGCTTCCATTTTGGGACCGAGCAGCAGCGGATGCTCCCAGAATTGTACATAGCCGTGGGCAATATCCACGCTACTGGTTGCCACCCCTTGGCCATTATGACACGAGGTGCAACCGAACGATTCCGGAGGATGATTCGTCATCAAGAGGTCATACTGCGGATGGGTTTTGTGCGGATTCGGCTGGTCTTCAAAGCCTCGCTTGTCGATACCGACATGGCAGGACTGGCAGCGGTCAACGCGCGCCAAGGGGGTATCAAAATTGCCCTGGTCGAATTCCGGCACGACCACCTGCGTAATGGCGGGAATTGCGGGCAGGACAAGCCCTGGGAGCGGCTGCATGACATAATTGTCGAGCCGTTGAGTCAGGAAATCCTTTTGCTGGTTCATTGTGCGCAGCGTGTCTTGGGATTCAATAACACGCGCGTTAATCTCATTGATTTCGTTTTCAATCCGGTCCCGTTCCGATTGCTCGGTCAGAAAGAGCTTCTCACGCTCGTCCGCCTCGGCCAGGAGCGCGTCAAGATAGGCCTTCTCGTCTTTCGTCGAGTGTTCCAACTGAATCGCATGGTCGTACTCATACCAGGCGGCCTCGATCTCGCTGCGGACGATACGTAAGGCATTCTCCGCATCACTCGTCCGTAGTTCGGCGGCCGCCAGTTCGGTTTGCAGCGTGGCGAGCCGCTGCCCCCCTTCCCCGCCAGCAATATCGGCCTGGGCCGACTCTAAGGTAGCGATCACCTCCTGGTAGGCAGAGTCTGCGGCGAGCCGCTCTTCTTCGGCCTGGATTTCCGCCAGGGTTTGGTTGTAGGCGAGCATCGAGAATTCAGCCTGGTATTTCTTCCAGGGCCGGCGCGAAACCGCATCGTCCCAGACCGACCAGACCGACCCGATCAGCAGCAGCCCCACTGCGAAGAGAAATACTCCACTATACGAGCGCTTTTCGTCGTCAACTTCTCTACGTGCCATAATAATCCACTATGAGCCGGTTGTTCGCGTCTCAAGGAAGCGACCCAGATAAAACACCACCACGCCAATCCCAAGGAGCCATAATTCCTTACCCATGCTCTTTTCTTCAGTCAGACCAACGAATAAAGCGTATCCAACGTCTGCAATCCCAAGTGCCTGAAGAATTTTTGCCAGATAGAACATCATAAAGAGTAAAGGTGTCCTCCTATAGATATGAGATGCTGGAGACGTTTACTCTTTTCAGACATTAATCCACGGCGTGACTAAAATATACTTTACATTCAGTATATGACGCAGCAACATCTTAATCACTACGGCAATCATATTCAGCGTGAGAAATGACGTTAAGAAAAACCGAGCCGCACCCCAGCGCTGCATGAATTCGCGCCCCTTGAGCCACACCACCCACCAATACATGGCAGCGGTACCCAGCACAAAGAAACCAATGATCAGTGATAAGCCGAAAGCGGCCGCGGTCCAGTAGTCCCGGATACCGACCAGATAGGGCAGGTCTTGGTTGGTCAAGGCCTCGACAAGATGCGCATCCCACACCTCCCAGGGCCAAAACCAGTTCCAGCCCGGTCCTCTGACAAAGGTGCCAATAACAATGGTTGAAATCCACAGCACATGGAAGCCGAAGATGAAGGTCAGGATTTCATATTTCCGTTCTTTAAAGGTGTAATAGCCGTTTCCCTTGGGATTGATGTCAATATAAGGAATGACCATCAGCCCCATGATAATAAAGGTGGGCGCCACCACTCCGGCATGCCAGGGATCGAAAAAGACCAATATTTCTTGCAATCCAAGGAAATACCAGGGCGCTTTGGACGGGTTGGGCGTGCGTCCAGGGTCGGCCGGCTCTTCAAGCGGCGCATCGACCAGCAGCGACCATAAGAGCAGAAAGATCATGACAAACAGGGTGCACAGAAATTCCCCTCGGACCAGATTCGGCCAGGTATGGACCTTATCGTCTCCGGGGCCGGTCGCCTTTTTGAGCGAGACTTCGACCCGTGTGGCAGCTGAAGCCATTTCCGCCATAACCGCTCCCTTTTCTTACTGATCTTCAGAAGAAGACGCTTTGGGTTTCGCCACTATGTACAGCAGCCAGCACACGACCCCCATTAAAATAGGAATGACAAGTACACGCATAATAAACCTCTGCTAGAGGGCTGGTCCTGAAAACCCATCCCGCCGGATGCGCCAAAAATGAACCGCCAGAAATAAACTCGTCACCAACGGAATAAAGATGCAGTGCAGAATATAGAAACGGAGTAAGGTATGCGCCCCAATCTCCCCGCCGCCAAAGAGAAAAGCGCGGGCGTCGTAAATCGGGTTCACTCCGAGTACCTCATTGAAAGGCCCTTCATATCCCAACAGCGGGGTTGCCCGGCCCATGTTCGACCCGACAGAAACGGCCCAGATGGCAAGCTGGTCCCACGGCAGGAGGTATCCGGTAAACGAAAGCAGCAAGGTCAAGACTAAGAGCAGGACACCGACGACCCAATTAAACTCGCGCGGAGGCTTATACGAACCCGTCATAAAGACGCGAAACATGTGCAGCCACACAGCGATAACCATGCCATGGGCGGCCCAGCGATGCATATTCCGCATCAGCATGCCAAATGGCATATCAAATTCGAGATATTTAATGTCGGCGTAGGCATATTCTGCCACAGGGCGGTAGTAGAACATCAGATACACACCAGTGACTACGGTGACCAAATACATCAGAAAGGTAATACCGCCCATGCACCAAGTGAAGCGTAAGCGTGTGGCGTGCTTGCGGACTTTCGAAGGGTGGAGATGAAGCCAGACATTCCCGGAAACCATCAAGATGCGGTTGCGCGGCGTATCTTCGTAGCCGTGGCGAAAAATGGACTGCCAGGCCTGCGACTCCATGACCTGGCGTTTGAGTTCATCGAATTGGCTGCTCATACTGTTTCCTTGCCTTTACACTCGCTCTTCTACTGGCAGCTAAATGCGTAAAATGCTGTCCGGATGTTGCTTATTGGGATCAACGCCGGGCTGCATTTTAAAAATTTTGCTCTTATCAACCAGCAACTGCCCATCGTCAGCCAACGACAATTGAAAGCGATCCATTGGTCTGGGCGCTGGACCTTCAAAATTGTATCCAGTCCGGTAGTATCCACTGCCGTGACAGGGACATTTGTATTTATTCTCCGACGACGACCAGCGCGGAGTACAGCCCAGGTGCGTACAATTGGCAAAGATCGCGTAGAATCCCTGCGGTTCTCGGACGATCCAGGTGCGTTGGTCTGAGCGGTATTTCTCGCTCACCTCGCCAACCGGGTAGTCCCCGGGAAAGCCAGCCTTGAAGGTTGACGGCGGAACGAAGAGCACCCGAGGAAAGGCAGAGCGGACAAAGGCGAGCAGACTCACAAGCGAAATCAGTCCAAAACCGCCCCAGCTGAGCCGACCAAAAAAATCACGCCGTGACCACAAGCCGCCTCTTTGCGCGCGTTCACGGAGTCGTTTCTCACGCTCAGCCCGTTGCTCAACACGGCGACGCTCCTCGTATTCCTGGACTTCTTCAGGAGAAGTTGGTTTTTTTGCCATGGAGCTTACTCCTTAGTGATAGTGATTATACCTGGTTCTCTTATTTTCTTCTAAACATGAGAGCCAGCCAGCCCCCTACCCCCATGATTATCGCCAATAACAACATCAGTAGCCCTACTGGGGCAAAAAGCGGTAGGAGAATAATACCAATAAGCAAAAAGGGAATGCTCAAAGCAACTGGGCTAAAAGGGGTAGAAGGCTGAGCCGAATCTTCCCTCGCAGGCTCTTCCGTTTGTGTTGTTTCCGTTTCACCCTGTAGCAGGCTTACGGCATAGTCGCGCAATTCTGAGCGTCCGTCCGTCCTAGACTCGTTGAGTAAGCGAGACAGCTCTTTCGACATGTACTCGATGGTATTTTCGACATTCTGACCGGTCGCTGTTTTGTGCCCGTCTTCTGCCACAGGGTTTCGCCGTTTTCCTGGTCAAGTTAGTAACGGGCC
>WTHD01000302.1 GCA_011523265.1 Candidatus Binatota bacterium | reverse complement strand
ATCACGGTCAGGAATGGCGGCCGCATGGCCGGGCAGGGCAAAGCGTCAGCTACGCCAGCCTCGCCAGGGCCAGGCCCATTGGATTCCGGATGTGATGACTGTTGGCATGCGGTAAACCGCGTGAATGAATCGTGTTCGCTGGCGGATTGTACCCGGATGCGGCACAAAGTCCAGCGGACAGGGCGGGACGGCGTTGCCGGGAAAGGGGGGCCTGCCGGCGTCCGGTACGGTTCTGGGCCCGGGATTCAGATCGCGGAGGAAAGCTTCCGGTCGCTGCCTCCGGATACCAGCGCAAGATGCTCGGCAAGTTCCCGGAAGTCCTCGAGCAGGCGGTCTGGACTGCCCGTTCGCAGGTCCACCCCCTGGTTGTAGCCGTAGGTCAGGCAGATTACCCGCATGCCCGCGGCCCGCGCGGCCAGGAGAATATGTGACGCCATATACAGCGTTTCCAGGCCCTGGCGCGTCCACTTATAGCCAATGGCCTTGGTCACATCCCCGGACCGGGCACCAACGCCGCCGATGATATTCCCGACCCGTGGACAGGCCGTGGCCAGTTTGTAGGCGTCCATGATGCCACGGGCGGTTTCGGGCAGGGCCATGATCTCGACCGTGCCGATGGGTAGGTCGGCTTTGCGTTCAAACAACTCCAGCCAGGCGTCAACCTTGAGAACCTCCTCGACCGTCTCCAGCTTGGGTACGGCCACCGCATCGAGCCCTTCGGTCACAATGGCTTCGATATCTTCGCCGGTCAGACCGGTATCCACACCGTTGAGGCGCACAAAGACACCCACGCCTCTGCCGCGCAAGCCTTCAATGCCGGCACGGACGATATCCCGCGCCTCAACCTTGTTGGCAATCGGCACCGCGTCCTCAAGGTCCAGCAACAGCGCATCGGGACCGTATTTGGGCGCCTTGTCTATCCAATCGGGCCGATTCCCCGGCACAAACATGGTCGAGCGGTAGAGTTTCATGATCCCGCCTCCTTTTCTCTCCGGTGCAATATTCCTCTTTGGAGACCTTTTCCGTGAGAATCGCCAAGAATACAAGAGGCGCTCACATATGGCAAAGCCGGGACTGAGGCTGGTAGAGTGTGGCACCGAACAAACAGATTCGCCCAGACCGCCATACGGAAGGGGACAGCCATGAAGCAGTTCCATACACCACGCGAGCAACGATTTATTGACCTTGCGGCCTCACTGGCCGATGACTTTGCCCAACGGGCGGCCCAGCATGATGAGGAGGGGTCTTTTCCGTACGAAAACTACGCGCGTCTCAAGGAGAGCGGTTACACCATCATGACTATCCCCGAAGAGCTGGGAGGAGGTGGCGCAAGTCTGCTGGAACGGATCAAGGCCCAGGAACGTCTCGGCCAAGGCTGTGCGCCGACTGCCCTGGCTATTAATATGCACTTTAATGTTATTGGCCTGCTGGTCGATTTATGGCGCAGGTTCCACGATTCCAAACGGGCCGATATCCTGCGGGGCATTGCCCGTGAGCGGTTGATCTGCGGTGGTTCGGCGTCTGAGCCGGATAATGCCATTCCTGTTTTACGACCTCGGGCTGTTGCGGAACGGGTAGACGGTGGCTGGCAGGTCAGTGGCCGGAAAATCTTTAGTACCCAGAGTATTGCGCTCGACCGCTATTTCAGCGAAGCGTTGTGGCAAGACGGTCCTGAAGGGGAAACCATTATCTCCTTCCTCATCCTGCCCGACACGCCGGGTCTCATCTTCAAGGACGACTGGTATACCCTGGGGATGCGCGCAACGGCGTCACGAAGTACCACCCTCACACAGGCATTTGTTCCAGAGTCGGCCGTGACACTGCAACGGCCAGCTTTTACCCGTGGCGGAATTACGAATCTTTTTCTCAGAGCACCGTTTACAATTGCCGCGCCCTACCTCGGCCTTGCCGTTGCCGCGCGAGATTTCGTAGTCGAATTCATGCGTGACCGTCCTCGCTTTCCGCTCAAAACCCCCATGAGCCATCTGCCCAGCGTGTATAACAAGGTCGGAGAGATGGACCTGCTGATCGAGAGCGCCCGCGCCATAATGTGGAAGGCCGCGGCCGAGGCGGACATCGAAGACCCGCAGACGTGGGTACGCAAAAGCGTAGCGGCGCGCACCGTTGCGATGGAGAATGCGGTCCGGGTCGTCGATCTGGCCTTACGAGCGGTTGGGGGAGCCTCGTATTTTAAGCGTTTCCCTTTGGAGCGATATTACCGCGACGTACGGGCCGCCCTGTTTCATCCCGTTAGT
Organism: Candidatus Binatota bacterium; assembly: GCA_011523265.1. GTDB lineage: Bacteria > Desulfobacterota > Binatia > Bin18 > Bin18 > Bin18. The sequence goes on along the minus strand of WTHD01000302.1, from coordinate 1,625 downwards.
ACAGACCAGACCTTAGAGCTGCTGGGCAAGACGGCCTTTGGCATCCCGCTGATGGATGACGACGCGATTTGGGCCTGAACGCCTATAGAGACGGCTTCGGACTCGCGCTATGACTGCCACAGGTCGGCCACCAGCGCCGTGTCAATATAGGCCGTACCTTCTCGCACCTTGCCGTCCGCGACCCGCATCACCCAGCAGTAGCTGTTGTTATAGGGTTGCCCGGATTTGGCCGTGGCCGTGCCCTCCCATTGCAGGACGACCTGGTCCCCCTCGGCGATGATATTCACCACCGTGGGCTGAATGGGTCCGGCCAGCTTGGCGTTCAACGGCTTGGCCGCACCGTCCAAAAATGCCTGACGGCTGGTGTAGGCCCGCGAGACGGGACCGGAGCCGATCACCGTCCACTGAACATCCTCGGCTAAAATATTGAAGAACGCCGCGCCGTCTCCATCAGCCCAGGCATCAAAGGCAGCCTGGATCAGTTGTTTGTTTTCAGCAGCTCCCATACGTTCCTCCTTTTCTCACCCTGTCTGCCTGTTCTCCCAGACGTCCCAATGGATGACGTCTTCGACCGGCGCACGTGAGACCGGCCCGAATTTGCCCTGCGGATAGCCCATGGGAATCAGCGCCGAGACTTCCATGTCCTCCGGGATATCGAAGCGCTGTTTGAGCTCTTCTTCAAAGAAACAATGAATGGTCGTCAGCGTCGCCCCAACCCCCAGGGCGCGGCAGGCCAGCAGAATGTTCTGGACCGCCGGATAGATGGTGCCGTGGATGACCGCGGCATTGGCGCGCTCATGCTGCATTGCGGCCAGCGGCGGATATTCCGTTTTCGCGCAGGCCAGGAGCAGCACCGGCGCTTCGTCCAGATGCGCGGCCAGATGCGCGGCCGCGTTCAGCATGCGTTGCTGCGCCGGAGGCATGTCATCAGGGATGCCGCGCTCACCCATAAGCTTCTGCCAGGTATTCCAGTAATAGTCGCGGATAAAACGTTTCCGCTCGGTCTCGCGGACCAGGATAAAGGCCCAGTCCTGCATATTGCCGCCGCTGGGTGCCCGAATACCGGCGTCAACAATCTTCTTGAGGGTTTCTTCCGGAATGGGGTCGGGTTTGAGGCGCCGCATTGCGCGGGTCGAGTACATAATCTCAAAGATGCCGGCTTCTGTTGCTTCTGCCATGTGTTCTCCTCCTTATGATATCGCTCTGGACTGTCGCTCTACGCTTAAACCGTACAGGCCAGCCGCGTTGCTGACCACCATTTGATAGACCTCGGACTCGGGCACACCCGCGAAGTCCTGCGTGATTTGTTGCTGGGAATAGGGAAAGGTTCCCTCGGTGTGCGGATAGTCCGAGCCCCACATCAGCCGGTCCGTCCCCAGCAGTTCTCGGGTCAGAATGCCGGCCCGGTCATCCTCAAACGTGGCCCAGAACTGGCGCTTGAAATAGGTACTCGGCGCTTCGTCCAGCCGCGGCTCCATCCAGCGATGATGGTCGGCCCACCAGTGGTCCATCAGCCGCAGCAGGGCGGCAATCCAACCGATGCCACCCTCGACAATCACAAACCTGAGCTTGGGATAGCGGCGCGGTACGGCTCCCCAGATGAGATCGGCCAAGGCGTGCATGGG